>CAYOTP010000064.1:0-9340 GCA_964406955.1 uncultured Thermoplasmatales archaeon
AAAAGGGGATTAAAAGCAATCAATGAAGAAAAAATTCAAATCTTTGAAGATAAACGAAATAATAGATATTATCAAAATTTTTTCATTCCTTTTAAAACAAATGAAGGTGCAGTTAATCTTCAAATCATTTCTAGAGACATTACTGATCAAGTAGAAATAAAAAAAGAGTTGGAACAAAACAAAGAATTTCTAGACAATATCATAAATAGCATTGCAGACCCGATATTTGTTAAAGATAAAAATCATAAGTGGATTCTTTTAAATGATACTTTCTGTGAATTCATGGGATTTAATCGAGAGGAATTGTTAGGAAAATCAGATTATGATTTCTTTCCCCGCGAAGAAGCAGATGTATTCTGGGAGAAAGATAACAAAGTATTTGAAACTGGAATGGAAAACATCAATGAAGAAAAAATCACAGATAACAAAGGAATAGTTCATACAATTATAACTAGAAAAAAGCTATTCTCTTATAAAAATGGAGAACAAATTCTCGTAGGAATAATACATGATATCACTGAGCAAAAAAAGATGGAGGAAAAACTAAAGAAAAGTGAGGAAAAATATCGAAACTATATAGAATCTGCTCCTGACGGCGTTTTTATCTGTGATGAAAAGGGACGATATCTAGAGGCGAATGATGCTGCAGCAGCGATAACAGGATATACAAAAGAGGAATTGACTCATCTATCGATAAAAGATTTGTTGACAGAGAGATCAATTGAAGAGGGTTTAGAGCATTTTAATCGTTTGCTTGAACACGGAAGCTCTATAGGTATCCTCCAATATAAAAGAAAGGATGGAAGTATTGGGTTTTGGAATGTATCAAGTGTAAGACTCACCGATACCACTTTTCTTGGATATGTACAGGATGTCACTGAGCTGATGAACTTGCAGAACAAAATCCGAGAAAGTGAAAAAAAGTTCAGAACGATTATCACTTCTGCCCATGATGCAATTATTATCATTAATCGACATGGAAAAATTAATTTATGGAATAAATCTGCAGAACGAATTTTTGGATATGAACAAAAAGAAATTATCGGAAAGGATGTTGAAAAATTTTTGATGATGGCCAATTATGATATAGATAAGGTTTTTAAAAGTTTTAAACAAGATGAAACATCAAATAATATTGAAAATATCAAAGAAATTACGGCTAAGAGAAAAAATAAAGAAATCTTCCCCATTGAGCTGTCTTTGTCCGGTATTAGGATTAAAGGAACCTTGCATGCGGTTGGTATCATTCGTGATATCTCAGAACGAAAACAGATGGAACATAAATTAAGACAAGCAAAACAACAACTTGAAGAAAAAGTAAAACAAAGAACTCAATCATTGAAATATACACTGAAAGAATTACAAGAATCAGAAGAACTCTATCGAAGCTTAATTGAATCTGCACCAGTTGGAATTGGAATAGCTGATGAAAAAGGAAGGATTTTAGATATAAATAAAATGGCACAAGATATGTCAAGTTTTCTTCTCACATATTTTAATCAATCTGATAATAAATCTTATAAAAAAGATTTTGAAAAATTATGTGAGATCTTAAAAAAGAAAGACTCCATTCATAATTTAGAACGAGATTTTATTGAAAAAAATGGTAAAATCAATCATTCATTAATCAATATAAAAAAAATTAATTACAGGGAAAAACCGGCTTTTCTAACTATTCAACAAGATATTACAAAATTAAAGGAAACTGAACAAAAACTCCGTGACATGCATTCGTATCTAAATAATGTCATTAATAGCGCTTCTGAATTCATTTTTACTTTAGATGAGAATCATATTATAACCATGTGGAATAAAACAGCAGAGAGGTATACCGGTAAACCTGAGTCTCAGATGATTGGTAAAAAGATAAATGAGGTTTCAAATTTTATTAATCCTCAGGTGATAACAGATTGCCTGAAAAATATTTGTTTAGGATATTCTACTCTTGAAACAGACCTCATTGTTAAAACAGAAACTAAGGATAATTTAATATTTAGTATAACTTGCTCCCAAATAAAAGATGAAAAAAATAATACCAGTGGTTATCTTATATTTGGACAAAATGTGACTGAAGCTAAACAACTTTATAACAATATCATCAAAGGATCTAGCTACCTTCAATATAAAAATACTTTATCTAAAAATGATACTTTCCTAATAGATTTGGAATTAAAAAATAAATCTATCTTGTTGATAACAAGAGCGCCATCCCAACTCTTGACTCAAAGACCCACACAAATGGATTTAAATATTATTTATTTAGGCACTCATCACAATAAGGATTATGTTACGAGCTGTGAAGAGGTGTTTTCAAAGATATCCTCATATTGCCATACACATGATTCTTCACTGATTTTGATAGATCGACTAGACTACCTAGTAATGAATAATACCTTCGAAAAAGTGTTGAACTTAATCTATCGTCTTAATTCACTTATTGAGAATACCAATTCAGTGTTGATCATACAAGTTAATCCAGATCTTTTCTCAAAAAGTCAATTAAGTTTACTTGAAGAGGAATTGGAATTGTTCCAAGGATTTGAAGTTCAAGATGTTTCATTGGATGAACACTTGTATAACCTTTTAAACTTCATCTATAAGGAAAATCAAAGAAATGTTGCTGTTTCCTTTGGAATGGTTGGATCGCAGTTTAATATTTCAAAAGTGACCACGGGTAAACGAATCTCTGAATTAGAACAAAAAGGGCTAATATCTATAAGTATAAAAGGACGAATGAAAACAATTCGTACAACCATCAAAGGAAAAAAATTAATTACCAATCGTTAGAAATCCAACCAAGAAAAGATATTTTTCTACGTAAAAAATTGATAATTTAATACATATTATTTCTATTTGGTAAAAAGATATATTTTATAAATGAAAAAACTAGAAATTAAAAATATCATAAAAATTGAAAAATCATTTCATTTAAAAAAATCGAATAAGAAAAGAATCTAAATTTTTTACCAGTAATCTTTTATCCCATCCTTAATTTTTCAGAAATATTTTTAAAATGAAACCAGGTATGAATTGAATAATGCCGTATTATCTAGTTACAAAATGGTTTGGAAGTTTTCTTTTTGATAATGAAAAAAAAATTATCGAAAAAACAGTGTTTCCTAAAAATAAACAAGTACTAAAAAATTATCTAGATAAAATTAATCATCAGAAAATCTTAGATAATGAACGGGCCCTAGCAAAAAACAAAGATCCATATGTTTATGAAAAACGTCTGCAATCAATAGGCAACTATCAACCAACAACACCTTTTTTTCAAGATGTCCACATTCCCATGGAATCATTTGACTTTTCGCTTAAATTACTCCAAAGTATTTTATTTGACCTCACTGAACAGGAGGTGAACCAGTCATTATCCCTTCCTGATTACCAAGTCATTCAACAAGTAAATGCGCTAGATGAGTTACAACATATTGCTAATGTATTGTCAGAACGAATAACTTCATGGAATACATATCAAACAGAAGATATGCATCAACAACCCGTTACTGATGCTTTGGAAACCATTGAAAAAAATCAACTTCAGTTAAAAAAACATATTGAAGAATCAATAGAAAAGATCGCTCCAAATATCACTGAGATCGTTGGACCGATGATTGCAGCTCGTTTACTCGCTTGTGCTGGATCCTTACGAAAACTAGCCGTTCTTCCCTCTTCCTCTATTCAACTACTAGGTGCTGAAAAAGCATTATTTCGTTTCAAAAAAGAAGGAGGAAAGCCACCAAAACATGGTGTGATTTTTCAACATTCTTTTATTGGTAAAGCACCATATTCAAAACGAGGAAAACATGCTCGTTTGCTTTCAGCAAAAATTTCAATTGCTGCAAAAGCAGATATGTTCACGAAACGATTTATTGCTCCAGAGCTTAAAGCTGAGTTAATGAAAAATTCTAAAGAATGGAACTGATGAAAAGATAATATATAACTATAAGTACTTTGAATTGGATGAAACTTGAATTATCAATCATTGGATGGAGAATGTATTATGAGTGATCTTCGAACGATTTTACGAGATTTAGGTGCAGTATGCATCATGATTGGTGTGATATCCTTAATTACGCTTTTAGTTCCATTGTACTTTGGAGAACTACCTGGTACAACTTTTGATGGAGTAACTCCAATTCTTATTACATCAGCAGTATTTTTCCTTCTAGGTGTACCTTTTTACCTTTTTTTTAAGAAAGCTGATCCAACTAATTTTAAATGTGCGATGGTAACTGCTGCCTTAGGATGGTTAACAATTTCCATTGTGGGAAGCTTTCCTTTTTTACTTATGCCGTATAATATTCAAACCTTTGCAGTAATGGATTCGTTATCTGCATTTTTTGAATCCATGTCCGGTTGGACGGGAACAGGTTTGACTATGGTACAATACGAATCATTGCTTCCTTATACTTTGCAGTTTTGGAGAACGTTTATCCAATGGATTGGTGGTGTTGGCGTTATCGTGTTAACCTTAAGTATTCTTGCCCGCCCGGGAACTGGTTCATATGTATTATACAAGGGTGAAGCAAGAGATCAAAAAACCCATCCTTCAATCGTATCCACAGCAAGGACAATTTGGTGGATTTTCTTACTTTATACCATCATTGGTATCGTGGCTTTGACCATAGTAGGCATGTTCACATCAGGAAACGGTATGGATCCTTGGCAATCATTGAATCATGCGATGACTGGTCTTGCTACTGGCGGATTTTCTGTAACTGATGATAGTCTTGCGTCTTTTGATGCAATTAGCCAATTTGTCATAATCATTTTAATGGTACTGGGAAGTATTGCATTTGCAGTTCATTATGATTTATTGAATAAAAGATTCAAACGTTTTCTTAAAGATCCCCAACTTCAAAGTATGTTGTTGCTTTTTGCTATAGGAATAGTTACTCTTACTCTGTTAACTATCACTGATGTTCTTTCTTTTTCTTCGTTTTATGATGCATTTGGTGCCGCAGCATTTCAGTTTATCAGTGCTTTGACTTGTACCGGTTTTGCTTCTGTTGAATCGCTTGCTAATTGGTCTGAATCTTCACTATTGCTTTTGTCTTTTGCCATGGTAATTGGTGGAGCTGCAGGATCTACAGCTGGTGGCATTAAACTATTTCGAGCAGTTTTATTGTTCAAAGGCGTAGGTTGGAGAATTAAACAAGCTGCTTCAACACCGAGACGAGTATTTGTTCACAAAATAGGAGATAAATCATTATCCAAAGAAAACGCAATGGATCTAATTAATGAAGCAGCGATTATCTCATTTATTTGGGTGATTATTCTATGTATTTCCATTATGATACTTTCATGGATTTATTCAGATTATTCATTAGGAAAAGTTATTTTTGAGGTTTGTTCCGCTCAAGGAAATGTAGGATTGAGCTCAGGGATCACATCTATTTCTATGAATAATACTGCAAAAGCTATGTTGATAATTAATATGTGGATTGGTCGATTGGAGATTATTCCTGTTATAGTATTAGTTCGATCCTTATTTGGCATTCGAAGAAACATAATTTAATAAAATAGTGAAAAAATAAAAAAAGGTGCTAGTTTGTTTCTTTTTTGATCAACGTAAATTGTTCATCTTGAAATTTATTAATCATTTTTTCAATTTGCCTAATTGCAGTTAATAATTTGTAAATTTCTTCATCTTCAGGATCAGATGGAACACTTGATTGTGGGTGTTCCACCTTTTTCTTATGAAAATCAGTTTTCTGATATTCCTCATCAAGAATATTTCGTGCGTTTTTTAGGATTTTAATTTTTTCAGTGATTTCTTGAAGTTTAGGCATGGTTTGTCATCCTCCATCTCATTCTATCATCTAGAAATAGGTATTGTCATTCAAATAGTTTTGTTTGTTTACCGATAAATAATTCAATATATTATCAGATGGATTATAGCCACACTTTTAAAATGATAAAAATATATCATGATTGTGAGTTCCATGGAAATATCCACTAATATGCAAGTATTATCTAAAGAAATAGCAGATTGCAAAAAATGCAGTCTGTGGAAAACTCGAAATCATCCAGTTATTGGAGAAGGATCTTTACATTCAAATCTTTTTTTTATTGGGGAAGCACCAGGTTCAAATGAGGATAAACAAGGTCGACCGTTTGTTGGAAGAGCTGGAGCTATATTAGATGAACTTATCAAATCAATTGGATTACGAAGAGATGAAGTGTATATTGGAAATATCTTGAAGTGTAGACCCCCAAATAATAGAAATCCCCTACCTTCGGAGATTAAAGCTTGTTCACCTTTTTTAGAAAAACAAATACATCTAATAGATCCATCAGTCATCATTCCTTTGGGATCTTTTGCAACAGAATATGTGCTTACTATGTTTGATATACCATTTACAAAGATTAGCCAGGTCCATGGAAAAATATATACCACAAAAACATTGTATAACACTATCCATATAATTCCTATGTATCATCCTGCAGTGGCTACATATAACCCAAATAAAAAAAGTATATTACTTGAGGATATGAATCAAGTTCGACCATTTATACTTTCAAAATCGATTTAATATGTTGTGAGGTAACAACCTTGTTTTTTCACAATACATAAATTTCCAGGGGATATTTTATGAAAACACGGTTAAAACAGATTCGTCAAGCTCCAATCATTAACCTTCTTTCAGAAGTGTATATTCCAGAAAATGTAATTTCGTTAGGTCAAGGAATACCGTTTTTTGGTCCTCCCAAAGAAGCCGTGAACGCAGCAAAAAAAACATTAGCACAACCAATTGGATATCAATACACTCCAGATCAAGGATTACTTGAATTAAGGGAAGTTATCGCTGAAAAAATTAAAAGAGAACAACGAGTTGATGTTCATCCTCAAAAAAATGTTATGGTTACTTCTGGGGCCAATCAAGCATTTATGAATATAGTTCTAACTCTTACAAATCCTGGTGATGAAATCATTTTTTTTATTCCCACTTATTTTAATTATGTTATGGCAACTCAATTGGCCGATTGTAAACCAGTTTTCATATCTAGCATGGAATCATTTCAACCGGATCTTACTTTTCTTAAAGAAAACATTTCAAAGAGGACAAAAGCAATTGTTACCATATCCCCAAATAATCCAACTGGTGCAGTATATTCCAAGGAAACATTAAACGCAATCAATGATCTTTGTAGAGATCATCATCTTTACCATATTTCCGATGAAGTCTATGAATATTTTTTGTATGATGATGCAGTTCACACATGTCCATTAGGTTTTGATGATGCTCTTTCTCATACTATCTCACTATTTTCCCTTTCAAAATCTTTTTCTCTATCAGGTTATCGAATTGGATATATGATATTCCCCACCCATTTGAAAAATGATCTGTTAAAGGTTCAAGACACTATTGGGATTTGTGCTCCGGCGCCAATGCAAGCAGCAGCTATAAATGCAATTCCAATTGGTGGTAAGTATTGCCAATCGTTTATGAACACGTTAGAAAAAAATCGATTATTGGTTAAAAGAATGCTTTCTTCCAGCCCATTAGTTAATCTTCACTGGACAAAAGGAGCATATTATTTTTTTATAACTGTTAATTCAAGTAACACCTCATGGACTATTACAAAGCGATTGATCGAAGAATTTGGTGTTATTGTGTTACCTGGATCGATATTTGATGTCCAATCCGCATCGTTTCGAATCTCTTATGGTAATCTTTCTTTAGGAGAAATGAACGTTGCTATGAATCGATTAATTAATGGACTACAGCATATTATTAAGTAAATTTTTTTTATTGTTATATGAAAGTGATATGCTATTGTTCTTTGTTTGATGAATAAAGATTCTCTTTGAGAAATGTTTTTAGTTCATCTGATGAGCTATTCTCTAAAAGAAGATGGTCGAATGAATCAGTTAAGCATTGGAAAGAATCACTTGATTTGCAGGCAAGATATCCTTTTTCATCTTCTGAAGAATAAGTTGGAATCAAAAAAAGATCTATCTTTTTTTCATCAGATATCTGTTCAAATGCTTCTCTATTTGTTGCCACAGTAAGAATGTCGATATCTTGATCTTTACAGTTTTTCCTCATTTTTTCAGTGAAGAATGTTGTATCACCAACAATCATAATAGTCTTCATAGATTAATCAAAATGAGATATGGTTATTCTACTTATACATGTTTGCTTCTTGATATGATGTACCGTTAAAAGAATGGTAAATTAGGGGCAGAATAGATTTAAGAAGAGGTGATAAGAGAAATTGTATCCAGCCCCGGGAGGTTGATTTTTTATTTTGTGTTTTATAATATAAAAATTTTGAGTGGTATACTGACATTTTGATAAAAAATATGTTGATGTAAAATACAGATGTTTGAGCAAATGCATTAGTAATTGCATCAGTATATGCATAAAAACATTATATATTTGTAACTTATTTGTTTATAATTAATCTAATATATGGGATGGTAAAACATATGGAGGAATTAATAAAGAAAATAGGAAGCTGGTTATTTCTAGTAGGCATTCTATTGGCAGTAATCGTTGGAATCATATTTGCTGCAAATGCCAATTGGTATGTGGAATATTCACCAACAATTAGTACATTGTTGGCAGTACTAGGATTCATTGTAGGTATATTATCCTTTTTTGCTTTGGGTAATATCACCCGTGATCGCGTTCCAACCTTTTTGATTGCTGCGTTGATGCTTGTTGGTATTGGTGCTGCATTGAATACAAATTTTTTCGCAGACATTGAATTTATTGGACCCTATTTTACAAATATCGCGGCAATGATTGCAGTTTTTGTTGCTCCTGCAGCAGGTATTCTTGCTATAAGAGCAATTTGGGATGCGGGCAAAACTGAGGAAATTGAAAAAGTTATGCCAAAGATTCCAAAATAAAATAAGTCTATTTACATTCAAAAAATAGAATAATATAAAACTTTATTTTCTTTTTTTTATTTTTTTATATATTTATTATAAAATTATTTTCTAGTTGTTAAGAATTTTGAGCACCCATTTGTATAAATGGATGATAGTCATAGAAAATAAGCCTGCAATGAAACCTATAAATATTGAATGTATTGCATTCATTTATTGTTCTCCAATTATTTTGTTTGTGTGTTTTCAACTTCAAGGTGTTTTGAATATGAAAACTAGCAACAATATAATTTTATTTATTTTTATATATAAATGTTTCTAGGAAAACTACCATCACACACATCCAACCGTGGACAAAAAGTTTTTTAAAGCCTTCTTCCATTAGCCTGTTTGGTGATGTGGATGCAAAAAACCTTATATGATTTTATAGATCATGATATGGAATTATTAAAAGCAAAGGAACAATAATTGAATAAAATTCTATCAATTTTTTCA
>CAYOTP010000065.1:0-9229 GCA_964406955.1 uncultured Thermoplasmatales archaeon
TGAACGGAACTGACAGACAAATAACCCACGATTAGATAATACTGTCCCAAAGCCCGAAGAAAAACATAATGTGGTCTCATGAAAAAACCACTTGTTCATCACCACGAAAACACAAACATGAAAAAAGATAAGTTATAAAACACTGGTATCGAATTACGAATAATACTTTGGTAAAAAAAATCATTGAGTATAAAGGGTGAATGAGGAAGGATGACTGAAAATTCAACGGAACAACATAGTAAGGAAAAACAAAACGGCTCCCCAAAAATTGCATATTTTTCAATGGAAATAGGTATTGACGAAAGGATCCCTTCATATAGTGGAGGGCTTGGTGTTCTCGCAGGGGATACTATCAAATCCTGTGCAGATCTAAACCTTCCAGTAGTAGGAATAACTCTTCTTTCAGAAAAAGGATATTTTTATCAAAAAATTGATGACGAAGGCAATCAACATGAAGTCCCAATGCAATTTAATCCAGAAGATTTTCTTATCCCCCTCCCAACAAAAACATCAATAGATATCGAAGGAAGAAGAGTCCAACTTCGGACATGGTTGTACGAATATCATGGAATAAATGATTACATCATACCGGTTCTTTTCCTTGATTCAAATCTGGATGGTAATGACGATTGGGACAGAAATCTAACCAAATATCTTTATGGCGGTGATCAAAAATATCGTCTTGCCCAAGAAATCATCCTTGGTGTTGGTGGTGTTCGAATGCTTGAAACACTCGGCTACGATCAAATTAATCGATACCATATGAACGAGGGTCATGCCGCATTTGGCACCTTAGAATTATATCGTCGTTTCAACGATATCGAAAAAGTCCGCGAACATTGTGTATTCACAACCCATACACCTGTTGCAGCAGGACATGATCAATTCAGTCTTGAAAGAACCCAACATATGATAGGTGATTTATTGCCAGCTGATCTTATACATGAGTTTACTTTTGAAAACAAAGTAAACATGACACGCCTGGCACTTTTTTTCAGCCATTATGTCAATGGAGTGGCAAAAAAACATAAAGAAGTCTCCCAGTTGATGTTTCCAGGTTATACCATCGACTCAATAACCAACGGTGTTCATAGTCAAACTTGGGTGTCAAAACCATTTCAAAAATTATTCGATAAATACATTCGTGGATGGAGAAGTGATCCCTACATCCTCAGAGCTGCTTTCAGTATCGATAAACAAGAAATCTGGGATGCTCATCAAAAGGCAAAGAAAAATTTGATAGATTTTGTAAACTTACGATGTAATGTTGGAATGAATTACGATGATTTGACCATTGGTTTTGCCCGACGGGCAACACCCTATAAACGACCGGACTTGCTCATTTCTGATTTACAACGATTACAAGATATCGCCAGCAATCATGGTAAGATGCAAATTATCTATGCAGGAAAAGCCCATCCAAAAGATGGCCGTGGAAAAGATGCGATAAAACGTATTATTAACACAAGCAAAGAAACAAATGAAAACATAAAGATGGCGTTTATCCAGAATTATGATATGACGCTAGGTAAACTAATAACTGCTGGTGTTGACCTTTGGTTGAACACGCCTAGACGACCCTTTGAAGCATCAGGGACATCAGGGATGAAATCCGCCCATAACGCAGTTCCTCAATTCGGCACTCTTGATGGATGGTGGCTTGAAGGATGCATTGAAAATATTACTGGTTGGTCCATTGGTCCTGAAAAAACAGAGGATCAACAATCAGATGATGAGATTGATCAAAATGATTTGTATGAAAAACTGGAAACTATTATTCTTCCGAAATTTTACCATGACCGAGATAACTGGATTCGAACCATGAGAAGCTGTATAGCTATCAACGCATCATTTTTTAATACGAATCGAATGGTTCAACAATACGTGTTAAACGCGTATTTCATTTGATACAAAAACGTGTTCATAGGGTGGCCGTTTTCCATTGATATCCTCCGCCCAAGCTCGCATGAATTCAGCGACGCTCCATGCTTGGCAGATACATCCGCGAGGTGCAAAGGGGGGCTCTGCATCAAATATTTCATGGATCGACCCATCCCACATATCTCCATAAATATGAAGTAAAGTAGATAGATACGATTCAAATGCTTTTGACTTCCAAGCATCATTATTTCCTTGTAATTTTGCCTTTGCTTTGATAAATGAGCCAAGTAGCCAAGGCCATACGGTCCCATTATGATATGCTAGATCCCTATGATACGGACCTATATATGCTGATTTATACTGAGGATCCTCTGGATCTAAGGTACGTAACCCAAATATAGTCAGAAGCTTTTTTTCAACAATATCCACTATTTGCTGCTGTGTGGTTTTCGAAATCATCGTATGATCCAACGATGTTAAAAAAATCATGTTAGGGCGAAGGGTCTCATCTTTGGAATCAATGACATCGTATAATCTAGTATAGTTTCTTTTAAATGAATTTTTAACTTGCTCAGCCAATGATTCATATGGATTTTCATTATTGGTTAGATCTGAGAAAAGACTCATAATCCGTAAAGCATTATACCACAACGCTTGGATCTCAACTGCTTTGCGAGATCTAGGAGTTGGATAGTATTCTCCCAATTTTACATCCATCCAAGTTAGTCCAGGATCATGGGAAATAAGATAATCATCATCCATGAAAATATGGTGATGTGTTCCTCGTCGATAGGCCTCTATGATACTTTGAAAAACAGGATAATAGGTGTTCAGAAATGAAGAATCGTTCGTATATTTCAAATATTGAAAAACACGATCAATATACCATAATGATGCATCAACCGTGTTGTATGCAGGTGAACTATCCCTATCATCAAAAGTGTTGGGAATGATCCCTTGATGGGTGTATGTTGCAAGACCTTCTAAAATCTCTTTAGCAATGTCAAATCGGCCAGGTATTAACGTAATACCGGGTAATGCAATTAACGTATCTCGACCCCAATCACTAAACCAGTGATATCCTGCAATAATTGTATGATATGGAGGTTTTTTAACGATGAACCTATCCGATGCCAGTATCAACCGATTCATTTCACAAGGAAGCTGGGCCTTCTCTACCATATTTCTTCGACGTTGTTTTTCCATTGAGAACAATTGGTTTAGATCAGGATAACGGGTTTGTTCAGTGGAAAAAAAGAGGTAATATGATTGATTGGATGAAATGTGCTTTTTATACCATCCAAGATAAAGATGATGATCAAAACAACTATCATTTCGTTGGCAATCTAACTCATAAGTTTGTGGTTGCCATTGATTAATTGGATTGAACTCTGCATCAGGTATGTGAATCGACACGTTTGCATCAACATTGTGGGGTTTGAACTCGAGTGTATGAGGATGGAGGGTATATTCATATGAAAATCGTTCAGGTCGATCATAAACATCATAAAAATGTCGGGAGGTCACATTGAGATGATGATTGATCTGAGCATTTTTGTGTAAAGAAACATCATATTTAAGAACCGTAGTGTTCTGATCATGGGGCATGAAAAGAGTTTTTTTAATGGTTCCATATGGTGTATCATATGTCCAAGTGGGAAAAAAATCAAATGAAAATCTTCCGTAATCCTTTAATAAAATATTAGTTTCATCTATGAAAAGTTCATCAATTACATTTGAGATAAAGACCCAACGATCAGCCGGTGGACGAAGACTTGCAATGAGAAGGCCATGAAATTTTCGCTGTGTTTCTTCCCTCTGAGTTAATGAAGCATAGCCACCTAATCCATTGGTTTCAATCCATTCTCGCATAAGTCAAAAAAACCTCGTATGCATCAAAATATAACCAATACTACGCCAATCTTTCTTGTTTATTTGTTACTGAAAGTGATGAATCTTGATTCGCTATGTTGTCATCCATCGTCAGTGATTGTTTAAAATCCTGTAAAATGTTCATATAGTTAATGAATCCATCATACGGATTATCATAATGGCTAAAATACTGATGCACATTACCATCATCAAATCCTTTCGTTGAAATGTAATACAAATGATCCGACGTCTGCAGTTTTCGCCAAGCATCAACTAGAGCAGGATCGTTTTTCCTCTTGAGGAGTTTACCTATGTCCTGTAATTCCCTAAAACAAGCGTGTTGCATGTCATTTCCAAGCCATGTTGAAACATCACGATCTTCATCGGCCCATGAAATAGCCCATGGCACATCAATAGTATCAACGGGGTCATATCGCTCAATAGCTTGATTCACGGTCACAAAATCCATGTGATCATGTGATAGAACCTCTCCAGGCAAATGTTTGAGGAAATTAAAAATGCCAGTTTCGGTCCATTGGTGTTCACCAAAGGTTTCATAATCCATAAATAAATTGATCAGATCTCCTTGATCCTGAGCCATCCAACCTGCATATTTATCCGCAGTTAATGGAAAACCAGACCAACCTTGTGCTGAAAAACGAAATCCAATGTCATCGCTTAATGAGTAATGACGAAGAAGAACCTTTAAATCATTATTGACAGATTTGTAAAGATAATTTGGAGATCTCCAATCAAGTACTTTTCGTGCACCTTCAGTGATAATACCTTGATATCCCATATTTGAAACAGTTTCTGCGATACGATTATCATAAATCGCTTCAGTATTACGAAATACTTTTGGAGAATAATTAAAGAGATCTTTCATTAGATGATTATGCATCATCACTTGATCCTTGAATTCATCCATATCATCATACAAACTTGCCAGCGAATGAAAATAGGTTTCCTCAATAAATGAAACAGAACCAGTTTCAATGAGATTACGGAAACTATCGATGATTTCAGGCATATATAATTGACAATACTCGATAAATGTCCCTGTTAAACTGAAAGAAATTTTGAATTTACCATCATACTGATCGATAAGATCAAGGAGAAGATTATTAGTTGGAAGATAACATTTACGAGCCACTTTATCAAAAATCTTTTGATTTAAAGACTGATGAAAATAGTCATATGGTGATTGATTTTTGCCAATATTAAAGACTGAAAAACGATTTACTCTCAACGGCTGATGGACTTCAAAATAAAAACAAACTGATGTCAACCTATAACACCTCTTTATAAACATCCATGGTTCTCTCTGCCACTCGATCCCAAGTGAACAGTTCAATTTCCTTTGTTCCTTCCCTCGACATCGTTTTATGAAGCACGTCGTATCTTAGAAGAGAAATAATCTTATTTGCCATTTCATCAACATCCCAAAAATCAACCTGTAAACAGTTCGCAATCGCTTCAGCAGCCCCTGCGGTTTTTGAAACTATCGTAGGTGTCCCTGCTGAAATTGCTTCAAGTGCAGTGATGCCAAAAGGTTCACTAACAGACGGCATAACATAAACATTTGCAATTCGATAAATGTGTTTAACTTCATCCTCGGTGAGTCTTCCAGTAAAAACGACATGTTGGCTTATCCCTAAATCAACAGCCTTTTTAATCAATCGAGGCAACATGTCTCCGGAACCTGCCACGACAAAAGTTGTTTTCAAACCATGATCAAGGACCTTTTTTGCTGCATCCAAAAAGAACTCAGGTCCTTTCTGAATGGTTAATCTTCCTAAAAATAATACGATGTTCTGTTTTTTGCCCGATCCTAGCGGAAAAACTGCATTATGAACAACGTCTATCTTATTTGGATCAATGCCATATTTTTCCACGACCACATTTTTTGTAAAGTTACTGACAGCAATAATACGATCTGCTTTCTGCATTCCCTCTTTTTCAATATTGATAAACCATTCATTGGGATACATCCAACCTGAACGGTCATATTCAGTGGAATGAACGCTTAGTACTAAGGGAACATGTAATTTTTCCTTCAATTGTATTCCTGCTTTCATCGTCAGCCAGTCATGGCAGTGTATGACATCATATTTTCCATGAACTTTTGATACAACCAAATCATTATATCGATAAACACTATCGAAAAATCCGCCTTCTAATTCTTTATCTGTTGGACGATCATAGGGGAAAATTGTTGTTTCACCTACCTCTTTGATACGAAGAAATGATTTGTCACTTTTGGCACCATTCTTTGTTTTTGGCATGTAAAAATCAAGATGTACTTGTTTATCTGCTAGACTTCGAGTTAATCCATAGCAGTGTGTGCCTAGTCCTCCTGCTTTAAAAGGCGGGTATTCCCAACCTATCATCGCCACTTTCATCTCATGCCTCTTCTTTAACTAACTTGCATCATTTCGTGGGTTTCAAGGTATATCTACCGTCGTTACGCTGTATCTTTCCTTCACAGGCAAGCCAACCCAATGCAGCATAAACCTCTTCTTCTTTAGAGTCAGACAATTTTTTCAACGTTGTAATATCAGCTTCATCCCATATGTCTAGTATTTTCCATATTGTACCAGCGACATTACCTACTTTATCAGTAAGATTTGTTGCATCAAGTTCGAAACAATTATTTATTTGTTTAATTTTATCTTCTCTCGCAAGCCAACCTACTCCAGAATATAGATCGCTTTTTGATAATCGCACCAATTCTTGCAATTCTGATTCATTTGCAGTTCCTGTTTCATTTAGAGTTTGCCAAATTTTTCCTGCATTCTCTCCAAACATAGTAGTTAAATTCCTCACAAGCATCCTCCGTGTTCGCAAGTCATTATGAGATAATGGGTTATAAGCTTATCTAAAAATTAAAGCATTTTTTTGGTTATTTTTTATTGGATTATTATAGACGATTTGAAAAATAAAATTATGAAATAAATTCAATAATTTTTAAAATTAATGAAAATAATTCTTCAATTTAATTAAAAATTAAAAATTAATAATAAATATTCTAATTTATTAAAAAATTTACTAATCAAATGTTAGTGCAACATTCGTTCGAAAATCACGAAATAACTTCATATTTTTTTCCACAAAATTTTTAAAAATACAAAGCACAAAAAAAGAAGTCAAATACTCGTCCATCTAAAAAAATCTACCTGCATATCTACCTACACATGCAGATGCACAAAAAGGTGATAAAGTAAATGGATATTCATGAATATATACTAGCGTATAAACTAACACTCTAATGGAGAATGGGATACATGGGATGTGCCAAAAAGTGCACTAATAATCAAACAGCAGCTATTGGAATAGGTGCAATAATCATTTTCATCTCACTAGTTCTTGTTGCTGGAATTGCTGCATCAGTTCTAGTTCAAACCAGTACCCTCTTGGAAAAGCAAATCTTACAAACAGGCCAAGTGACAATCGAAGAGACATCAACTGGCCTCACCGTTTTTGGAATTGAAGGATTCAACGAATCAGGAAAAATAAAAAAACTTGCAATAGAGGTAACACCAAAAGCTGGTTCTCCAGATATTGACTTAGAAAAAACCATTATTGAAATATCAGATGGCTCAGCAAAGCACATATTATCATACGGCGGAAGTGAACAGTTTAGCAACAAAACAAGTATAAAAGGAAATATTGAAACAAACGGAAAATTTGGAGACGCAACCACTTTTGGTATCACAGTTCTTCATGATGCGGATGAATCCTGTTCTGCAACAACGCCAATTATTGGTTTTGGAGACCACGTCATCCTCGGAGTTTCAACTTCAGATGTATTCAGTGGCAATTCAGGTCTACCACCGAGAGCAAATATCAACGGCTTAATAACGATTGAGGGAGGATCTCCAGGAATAATGGGATTTACAACACCATCCTCCTACGTAAATAAAATCATCGATCTACAGTAGACCAACTTAGAATATACACCATAAATTATTCCAACTGAGCATAGGGAGGAAAGAAAAATCATGATACACATTTTTTTAGGGGACAACATAAAAAATCATGATTTTCCTATTATCATACGACCTACCTTCTTCTCCCTATTAATGATATTGTCTCTCCCCCTATTTATAGTTTATTGCTAACACGAAACACGATAGAAAAAAATTGAAAAAAGTTAACGGGCTTGTGGGGATTCTTTCCTCTCTTTACTATAGTTTGGCACGACAGTCACCTTTTATTTAATATGTTGTGCACTACTGTTTTTTGAGTCGTCCATTCCTCCGTGCCAGTCACGTTTAAGGGCACGGCTCAACCATGATCCTTTGTTATCATCCCAAAGTCTGTGCAATTGAACATATATTGTTGTGTCTTTTGGATCTGCATGTCCAAGCCATACTTGGACTCTAGCAAATGCATCCCCTTCTTTGTCCCAGTCTATCATTCTTGCGGTGCCACACCAATGTCTCATTAGATACGGGAAATATTGCGGATAAACTCTAGTTCCCCATCTTTCCATGTATCCTCGCAGTTGGTCGCATCCCTTCTGAATGATTATTGCTTCGTTGCTATGTTTTTCTACCAGATCATATCCCCATCGTCTTCCAGTTTTTGGATTAACTGAAAAAGCTGTTTCTTTTTTATCTGCAAATTTTGGTCTGATTTTTGTCAGATAGTTTTTTACAGATTTATGAACTGGTGATTTTGATATTGTTTCTTCGAGTCGTAGCATTCGTTTTTTATTGCCAACTTTGGGTCTTGTTATTCTTATGGCATATCTTGGTCCTTGGTCTATTATGTCTTGAAGATTTAGTATCACCATTTCTTTTTCAAAAGCCATTCCTACAAAGAATCCGAAGAAAAACTGGTATTGGATGTATTTGTTTAGATCTCTTCTACGAATATTCTTTTGTTTTAGAGCTTTGTAGTATTTGTCATATTCTGGTTTTTGGATGTATTCGTATCTTAGCATTTCGTAGACTATTTCTGGTGTTGGTATTGCTTTGTCAAGTTTGTTTTGTGATGCTTGTTGTATCTTGTTTTTGTCAAGTCTTGTTCGGTATCTTGGAAAGAAATCTTCGTATCCTATTGATTTGAGATACATTAGCCATGCTTCATCTCTGTTTAGTAGTCCATGGATTCCTACTGGCTTTATGTTCCCATAGCGATCCATTTCTCCGTTCATCTTTATGTAATCCATGTAATGGAAATATTGTTCCCAGTCTGGATTATTGAAATCAACTGGATAAATTGGATGCTGTGTCATTTTACTCAGGTAATCCATTAGTTTTTTGACTGTTCCGTGTTCATCTTTTCCTTGATGAACTATTGCGTGTTGACGAATATCTTCAAAAGAGAGTTTCTTTGGATCAAGAAGTCCATATTGTTTCTGATAGTTTGGATCAAATTTTGGATGAAAATTTTTATTATTTAGTCCATAGTAATTTTTCACCTTATCCTCCAGGATTTGTTGGTGAATCATTTCTTCTATTGGACTTTG
>CAYOTP010000066.1:0-8920 GCA_964406955.1 uncultured Thermoplasmatales archaeon
GTCACAAATTAATTGTTTTCTGCATCAAAATCAAAAAGTGCAAAAGTTTTGTTATTAGTATAAATACATTATCAAAACCTATTCAACAAACCCGACGCTGTCCAAAACAAAACCCCCCAAAACAAACAACAAACCCATCAAATACCCCATCCACAAAAGCAATAAATCCATCAAAAACCTTATCAAAAAAAAACAACAATCTTTCCAAATAAACCCACACTTAAACCCTTGTCCATTAACCGGTACTTAAAAACCTCTCACAATAGCGTCCAAACATCAGCACCAAACTAGATCGCCTATAAATCCCTTTGTCCAAACCACGGCACCTCACTTTTGTCCAAAACTCAGCATCTAACAATCACAAATCTCAAGAAAAGAACCGCTCTAACTCTCTACCTCCCTACCTCCTCTTTTGCTTTTGTCTAAACGCTTAACACTCGACCAACACAATTCTCCAACAAAGAAATCTTCATTTTCTTCATTTGCTTTTGACTAAAAGGTTAGCAACGTACTATCAACTAACACACGCCACATTATTTTTACTCATCCATACACCACCTTCATCCGTTTTAAAATATCCTTTAATAATTGGGTAGTTCTACTCTAAAGAGATGGGTAATTCCATATTTATCTATGTATCATTGAAAAATGAGTTTTTTAAGATATCGGAAACATGAACATCATGCATTTTTGCAATAATTACCCATAAATTATAAATATTGTAAATAATATACATATTTAACATGCCATTGACAAAAACAAAACGAATCCCTGTTTCTGTAGATATTTGGAAAAGGTTGGGTAAAGAAAAGGAAGCAGGAGAAACCTATGATGATTTGCTCAGTAAACTATTGCAGACCCATAATAGATTAAAACTTATGCAGAAAATGAAGCAAGTCGAAGAGGCAGATGGTGAAGACCTAGTTGATTTAGATGACTTATAAGGTTAAACTTGCCAAAGATGTGTATCAAGATAGTAGTTTATTAGATAAAAAAACCATTTCCATCATCAAGAAAAATTTGAAAAAGTTAGAGTATAATCCTTATCCTGGAAGGGGGATTGGTGATAAGGAAAAACTGCCTATTAATGGAAAAGAGCGTTATCGTATGCACGTGGGACATACATGGACCGTGTTTTACTCGATTTTAGAAGATAAAAAAGAAGTTCGTATCTCTGAGATCCTCCCTATTAATGAAGCTCACAAAAGATATGGGTTTAGAAAGCAATGACAACCAACCATGGTTGTGAAGCAACATTTTCTCTATATAGTTTTAATAAAGAATTGCTGATAAAAATAAGTGATTTGAATCAAGATCGTTTGACCATGATTGGGAAGTCGTTTCACTCCTTAACCGATTAAATGATCTTTTTTTGTTAATTGTTTTAAGAATTGTATGATCAATCCTGGAATTAAGTGCTTCTTCGTTCAAATAGTTATAAACTTCTTCAGCTTCTGATACGAGAACAACTCCTATTTTTTTCATAGTTCAAATCCTTTTGAAATTTCGTTTCAAAGTTTCAGATTAGTATTATGTATCTACGTTATTTCCTTGAGAGTAATTGCAATTTTACTTGTTAGAATTAGAGATAAATGATAAGACCAGGGATTTTTTTTATGTCGATAACTATTTTTATGTCAATCTAACTTACCATGTACTAGTTATGAGAAAGCCAGTGAAAATATCAACGAATCAAAAAAGAAAGATCCAAAAAATGATAGGAAACATTTTACAAAAAGAAAAACAAATTCATTTTTCCTATCTTCATGGAAGTTTTCTTGAAAACATGTTTAGAGATATTGATATTGGTATTTATATTGATAAGAATCTTTCAAAGAAGAAACAATTTTCTTATGAACTCTCTCTTGAAAAAAAACTACAAAATATCGTTTCTTATCCCGTTGATGTAAGAATACTGAATCATGCTCCACTTTCATTTTCCTTTTCAGTTATTAAAAACGGCATTATTCTTTTCAGTAAAGATGAAAATAAACGAATTGACTTTGAAACCAGAATATTTTCTAAATATCATGATTTTGAGTTTTATAGAAAACGATATCGGAGGGAGGCGCTTGGAATTCATTTGTAATAAAGATAAAATAACAAAGATTATGTCCGAGATTATTCTTGCTCTTAAACGACTTGACGATCTTTCAACCAAAGAGAAAAAAGAATTTCTTAACAGTCCTCATCTCATTGGGAGTGCGAAATATAATTTGATTGTCGCAATTGAAGGAGCAATAGATATCTGTAATCATTTAATTTCAGCAAATAAACTTAAAGCTCCAAATGATTATGCTGATAGTTTTAAAATCCTTGGAGAAACAGGTGTATTTGAAGAATCATTTGTGCAAAGACTTATTGAAATGGCTCGTTTTAGAAATAGATTAGTTCATATTTACTGGAATCTCGATGATGAATTAATCTATACCATTATCTGTGAGGACCTTAAGGATATTGAACAGTTTTTAGAGATTATTAGTAGTCTTTTATCTAAAAAAAAATAGAATTGTATAAAAATCTTCAAAATTCAATGTCTTCAATGATCTTTTTCAACTAACAAAGTATAAGTCTAGTATGATAGACTAACATCAATTTATTAACTCCAATAGAACTGACTAAAAGACGATATTTATTATACTATCATTGAATTAAAAGAAATATTTGAATATGATAACCCCTCGTTTTTCGAATAGGTTGATTCCCCACCCACATAAAAAACGACGAAAGGACTGTCTTTCACATGTGTTTTAATCCGATCTCTAACTTCATACATCTTATGGCCTAACGTTTCAAATCTGGTGATGCAAGAGGAAATCAATCCAAATGAGGGAATAAAATCAATATAATCCATGTTCTTATCAATGACATCAAATAATCCTTTTCCATCAATAGTCAAAATTGATGCGTGTGACCCAATAAGTTTACATGTTAAAAGTAAGGAATTTCCTAAAATAATTCCTATTACGTGAGCAGAATCATTGTTTTTTGATAACTCTGAGACCTGGCCACCTATGGGAAAATAAAAGGTTGTATGAAACCATGTTTCTTCCTTTAGTATTTCTTGTGGCCATTTTAATAATCGTAAAAGTTCTTCTAATGCGGGTCTTCCATTGATTTCATGAATGATTCTTTTATCTTTACTAATCTTAGTAATGTCAAATTCAATATCTGTTCTTTTCAAATTAGTAGTTGACTTAACAAAAATTTCTTTATTGGTTTTTAAACCTAATGAAACAATAGCATTTTTCATCACCGTTCTATTATAAAATTGATAGTTGTGAATACCATGACCGTCATCAAGTGTAGCTCCGCTAAGCATTGAGAAATCAGGCATAGATCCAATCATTTCTTCAAGTATCTCTTCATCTCTAGAAGGCCCCATTTGCAATCTATGTTGAGACATGGAAAAGAGTTTCATTAATGTGTTTGGTGCTGCTCCAGGTTTAATAATTTTTTTTGTCCCTATTGGTGGAATATTTGGTACTTCTGCTCCTGATATAATATGTAATAAAAACCCATTCTGAAAACCACTATGACTAAGATTCTTTTTTAGGTCACTAGCACACTGCAATGCTGCTTTTTTTGGGTTTCTTTTTGTGTTATGACCAATGCCAATAGCAACATCTAGTTCATCTGATGAAACAGCTAACGCTGTTGCACCTCGAGCAAAACATCCATCATTATTGAGAAATCCATTCACGGTTCCACCGACTAATTTGACATCCTCCGGAAAAACCTCATATATTCCTTCTAATAAATGTTCAAAACCCCCATTTTTCATATAGTGAATAGTAGAAAAAAGAACAATGAAATCTGGGTTTTCATTTAATTTTTCCATTAAACCTTCAGCTAAATCCGTTCCAGATTCTTTTGCATTCCACCCTCTTGTAGTTCCAATAACAGCTTTGGTACCTTTATTGCTCATGTTGTTCCATCCATAACATCTTATTTTAAAACAAGGATTTAACTTTCAATATGTTACAAACATCCAAGGGCAGTCTAATAGGTTCCACTCCATTGATAAACAAGTTAATTAGATAGTATTAGGCAGTTGGAGATGCTATTTGATCAGTTTTTTCCATTATTTTCAATATCTCTCGACGGGCGTTTTCCATTTCAACCTCAATTAAGCCTTTATTTGAAAGCGCTGGAATAACGGCTACAAGAGCATTTTCCGTATCAGGAAATACAAAAAACAAGGTTTCATAATCTTGCATGCGAAAATCCATTTCACTCAGGCCTGTTTGAGAATATTCTCTGATTACATTGAACACATCATCCATGGCCCGATGAATGATATCCCATGTTTCATAAATCTCAGATTTAAATCCCTCAGTTCCTTCACTGGGAAGAACACTGATCATGTTTTGCCGGGCGACCATACAGGCTAAAATATCATCTAAACGGAGTAAATCATCTAATACTTCTGCAATCGGATCGTTTACCATCAGTTATCACCAATCCCATTTAATGATACATCATAGCAAGAAATGTTTTAAATCATTTTCTATAAAATCATTGATATTTTATGGTTCTTTGAAAGAAATGTTTTGTGTACTTACAAAATACAATAATGTTCTTAGGCGAAAAACTGATGTCATTAAACAGAAACGTTATGAATCTAACTCCAAAGCAATTATTCACTCACCTCTATGAAGCTTTTGGTCCACAACACTGGTGGCCAATGGATAGCATTCATCATGAACAAAACAATAGTGACCCACGTTTTGAAATCATGATCGGAGCGATTCTAACTCAAAATACTGCATGGAATAATGTGGAAAAAGCAATTCAAGAATTAAAAAAACAGAACTTACTTAGCATTAACGCCATCAAATATGTTGATGACACACTTTTAAAGCAGTTGATTAGATCTTCAGGATATTTTAATCAAAAAGCAAAAAGACTCAAGTTCCTAGCAAGATATCTAAGTGAAAAGTATAAAGGGGATCTTAACACATTTTTTTCAAAACAAACCTCTACACTTCGAAAAGAACTTTTGGAATTACATGGAATCGGACCGGAAACAGCTGATTCAATATTGTTATATGCTGGAAGAAAACCCTTGTTCGTCGTTGACACATATACAAAAAGACTCTGTAAACGATTACCACTACCCACCAGTCCACCATCCTATGAAACGATCCAACACCATTTCCAAGATGAATTATCAAATTATTACACAAATCATGAACTAATCAAAGTCTATAATGAACTTCATGCATTAATTGTCAATCTCGGTAAATATTATTGTAAATCAAAACCGGTTTGTACATCATGCCCTTTATTATCGTATTGCCATTTCGGGAAACAAAAGGAAAAAAGGTTTAAAGTAACTCATTGACCTTTTGATGCATCATTTCAGCAGGGATATCAGGTAAAGAAATCTGTTGTGTATTACCAAGTTGTCCTTTTCCCGATTTTTTCACCGTGATGAAACCAGCGTTCTCAATATCTTTTAGATATTGCCAGAACATGGTATGACCACGAGGTTTCTCATCATGTTGTTCGCAGATGAACGCATACATCTTCTCAGCATCACCAGTGTTTAGATATGCCGTACCATCACGATGAAGCCGGTTTGCTATTGCATCCAGCGTTAACAGTTGATGTCGAGTTAAATTCTGTAGTTTCGTTTCAGTGACCGTGGAATACGTTTCAGCTTTCGCTGCACGGACAAACTCAGGGACAACCTTATCCGTATGGCCATGATCTGCGGCAAGTCCTGCTTTATTCAACAGTTCAATAGCAAACCTGGCATCACCCCATTCAGAAGCGATATCAGCAATTAGATCTATACTATCATCCTGAACAGTTCCAGGAAGAAAGGCAAGATCAACTCGTTGACTAACGATATCGAAGAGTTCATCACGAGTATACTTTTCCAGATTGATTACGTTACTTCGCTTGAAGGTACTTAACGCAGCTGAATCAAGGTAGTTGAGTACCTTTTGCTGCGAAACAAGTAATAACGAAATACTAACCCTATTTTGAGATGATTCATCTGAGAAACGAGAGAGATCATAGATTAAATCTGATCCCTGTTTCTTTAGTAACGCATCTGCTTCATCAAGGACAATGATCAAGTGAGCCTTTCTTCTAACTAGTTGTCTTTTAAGAACTTCCAGCATTTCTTGCACAGAAAATCCTCTATCAGGAAATCGGGGATCAAAATGATTTAACACTGCAAGAAGTGCCATTGATCCAGTTGATCTTTTTCTGCAATTGACATGTACGTATTCAAGGACAATTCCCTTTTTACGTGCAACTTTTGATAGTTCCACACATAATTTTTTTGCCATCACTGTCTTTCCTGATCCTACTGGACCAGTGATCACTGCATTTTGAGAAATACCTTTTAACGTTTGTTTAAACCACTGAGCAAGTAGGCGAAGTTGGTTATCTCGATGCGGTAATTCTTCAGGAACATAGTCAAAATCAAGCCTATCAACATATTGAATGACAGAAGAGGTTGAAAGTTCATCTTCAATTATATTACTCATAACAAAACAACTATATGCCATTCCATCATAAAAATCTTTATCAATAACAGGTGGTGAATACTACCGGGGAAAACACCCCTCACAAAAAGTTAAAACATGTGCACCTGATATGTATTATTCACATGAGCGGTGTTGTTCTCACTCCGGAATCGTTATCATTTTTACAAGATCAATTCCGATCATATTATACTAATGAATCGATTAATGTCCCTGATAGGTTTAGCAGAAGAGAATACGCTTTTGTTTTTTTTGGTGGGAGAGGGATGCTTCGTCATCTTTCTTTTCCCCGAAAAAACCAGTTCCAAGAATTTCTTAAACAAAAAGCACCTATGCATGCCTATTATTCCACTGCTTATTATCAACATCCTGATGCAGCTAAGATGCAGGAAAAAGGTTGGATGGGTGCTGAGCTTATTTTTGATTTAGATGCAGATCATTTACCAAATGCTGAAACAATTCCCTATGAAAAACAATTGGACCTGGTGAAAACAGAATTCATTAAACTAGTTGCTGATTTTTTAATCAATGATTTTGGATTTGAAGAAAGCTCAATGGAGCTTTTTTTCAGTGGAGGAAGAGGGTATCATTGCCATGTGAAGGATCCTTATGTGTATCATTTATCCAGTGGTGAACGTCGTGAAATCGTTGATTATATCACTGGAAGAGATCTTCATGAATCAGTAGTAGTCCATGAAGAATCAACCGGAAGAGCCGAGATCAAGGGGATGACTGTATCAACGGGTAAAACATTGACGATGCCTTCTCCAGATGAACCTGGATGGCGAGGCCGTATCAGTAGAGGATTGATTGAAATTCTGGACGATATTGTACGTAGTGATGACCCATTGCAAAAATTGAAAAATTACGGGGTGAGCAAATATACTGCTGAAAAACTATTGGAAGATCTATCCCGGGATCGTATCGAACGTATCAAACAAGGAAGACTTGATCAAAGTACTACCATTCGTCGATTCTTTTTAAATAAGGCATTAAGGAAAAAAGCGGTATCTTTTGCCGCAGGTGAAACCGATGAACCGGTCACTTGTGATGTGAAACGATTAATTCGGTTACCTGGGTCACTTCATGGAAAAACCGGGTTGAGAGTAACTGGGGTAACATTGGATATGTTAGATGATTTTGACCCATTGTCCGATGCAGTGGTTTTTGATGAAAGGATGGTTTCTGTTGATGTCGATAATAATGTTAAGGTGAAATTACAAAAACAAACATTTGATCTAACAAAAGGAAGTGTTGAGGTTCCCTTATTTCTTGCAGTGTTTTTAATTGGAAAAAAGCTAGCTAATATTTCCTAAGGTTTTTAACAAAATTTTTACAATAGAGCTGCGAGAAAGCCCGCCTTCTTTAGACCTGGGAGGATATCACATGAAAAGAAAATATACCTTCATAATTGGTTATTCTTCTGAAAGAAATGAGTCGATGATCTGGTTAAATTCATCGGGTTGTTGAATATGGAAACCATGTGTCGCATCATCAACGATACGTAATGTTGCATTGGGAATATGGTCTGCAAGAAGTTCTGAACAATATGTTGGAACAAGCAGATCATTACTCCCCGTCAGAACAAGAGTTTCACTAGTTATTTGATATAATCGATCAACGGTATCATGATGATAAATGGCATGAAGTTGTTTTAGAAACGTTTCAACAAAAGTATCTTGTGAGAGATATCGTTGTAACGTATCGGTAATCATTTTTTCATGAAGGTGTAAAAAATCTTTGGAAAACACGTGTTTTAAAAGCAGGGAAAATACCTGTCTAAAAGTAAAAGATTCGGGAAGAAAGGAAATGTCATCTGTATCGTTATGATTTATGAATTGTGATAATCCTTTTTTCAAAAGAGTTATCATTTCAGGATGTTTTGCAAACGTGGAACATAAAAATAATTTATCAACCATTTCCGGATGGCTCAGCGCAAATTCCTGAGCGATCATTCCACCCATTGAATTACCAACGATATGAGCTTTTTCAAAGTGTAATTTAGTCAGTAGTGCTGCCACATCCTCAGCCATCAATTCAGTTGTATATGGATCATCTGAACCAGTGCTCTGCCCCATTCCACGATTATCTGGAAGAACGACAGTGTAACGTTGTTGAAAATATGGAATTTGATTCAACCAACTCACATGATCCATCCCTAAACCTGCAATAAAAACAAGGGGAGGTCCACGTCCAATAATATGATATGAAAGTAGGATGTTGTTTACCGGTACTTTTGGCATCACAGCTTGTATCCTTGTTAAGGTTTATTTTTTTATCCCATATATTTTTTTATGCAGTGTTGCAGATTGATGCAATAAAGATGCTGAATGATTTTTTTGATGAAGCAACAAATAAGCAGTTTTAACTTATAGTGTGGGAAGTCCCCTTTTGAAAGGGAGGGGATGAAAGCACCA
>CAYOTP010000067.1:0-8713 GCA_964406955.1 uncultured Thermoplasmatales archaeon
CCATATACTCGAAGGAAGCTCCTTCCTCAACAGTGCAACCTGTTGCAGTGTAGGGCGGAGTAGTTCACATTAAATTGGGCCTGTAGCCCAGCCAGGATAGGGCGATAGCCTCCTAAGCTATAGATCGCGGGTTCAAATCCCGCCAGGTCCGTTTTTTTACTGAAAATTAAAAGATAGCTAAAGAGGGATCTAGACAAAAATTTATGATGTTTTTTTCGTAAACATTATAAGAACAGATTATTTCAACAGTTCTAATGATCAGAAGGAAAAAAAGAACAGGCAAAAAAAGAAAAGTCTTGAAAAAAAGATGGTTTTTTGGATTGTTTCCTCTCGAGTTCTTCGATCGGTTAAAACGTCAACAGCTTATAAGTCCTGGCTTTCTTCTGACACTGCTTTTGATTATTGTTCCCCTGTCGATATGGCTTTGGTATCAACCAACATCGGTTCAGAACCCTTGGATAGCAGTAGCTAAATTCAATGCATTCATGGCGATTTCCACGTTAGCGGTGAACTTCATACTTGCCACACGATTAAAAATGTTTGAAAAACTTTTTTATGGATTAGATCGGATGTATAGGGTCCATAAGGTCATTGGTCGTTTATCTTTTCTGTTCATCATTTTTCATCCTTTGTTTCTCATATTTTACCGACTTTCCATACAACGAAATATTCTTTCACTTCTTCTTCCATTAGGTCCATTGGATGTTTCTGCTGGAGTCATCGCTCTTTATCTTTTTGTGTTGTTACTTATCTTAACAGTAACGGTTCATTTGCCATATCATTGGTGGCATAACAGCCATAAAGTACTAGGAATAGTTCTGATCCTTTCAGCGTATCATGCACTATCGGCAGGTTCGGATATTAACAGTTTTTTTTATTTGAAAGCCTGGGTCATATTCATCAGTAGCCTAGGTATCGTTTCCTGGTTGTACATGTTGTTATTCTACAAATGGATTGGACCAAAACATAACGTTATCATCAAAAAAGTTGAAAAAAAAGGGCCTATCACTGAATTATACTTTAGAAAACCAAAGAAATTTACGTTTAAACCCGGGCAATTTATTTTCATTCGATTTCCACGATTTGAAGGATATAAAGAACTCTTTCCCTTCTCCGTATCAAGTGATCCATCACAAAAGATCTTACGTGTCTCAATTAAGCAAAGTGGTGATTTCACGACTCAAAACGTTCCCCGGCTCAAAAAGGGAGATCGGGCGGTGATCATGGGCCCATATGGCACATTCGGAGATCGATTCCTTAGACATGATAAGGATATGGTATGGATTGCAGGAGGAATTGGTATCACCCCGTTTCTTTCCCTTGCAAAAGATGAATCAATTCATCCCAGTGGTAGAAAGATTCATCTCATTTGGGTGGTAAACAACGCTTCCGATGCATTTCATGATCATGAACTAATGGAAGAGATGAAAAGAAACCCACGGTTTATCTACACCCATTGGTTTTCAGATAAACAGGGAAGAATCACGTGTGAAAATATCCGTAGTATTGTTGGTGGGAAAAAAGAACTCAAAGACAGATTGATTTTTATGTGTGGCCCTCCAGCTATGATGTACAGCTTGTCCAAAGGATTTCATCAAATGAAGATTCCTTATCGTCACATCATTTTTGAGGATTTCAATATGCTAGATTAGTAAGAAATACAGGTAAAGATTGATCTAAAGTCCCTGGGTTTTTTAACATCTTTAGTGTCATTCTTTTTCTTGTTCATAGGTTTTTATCTTGTATAAATGGATGCTGACACTAATTGCAATGGTAATGAGAACGATTCTCACCCACCATGTGTCTATTACCAAAAACGCTGATGCAAGTATTGTAATCCATAGTAAAAAAATTGTATACAACTTAATCGTTAATGGTACCCCTCTTCCTTCATGATAATTTTTAATGTAGTTTCCAAACCATTTGTTACCTAAAAGCCAGTCGTAGAATCGTTTTGATCCTTTCGCATAACACGCAGCGGCCAATAACAAAAACGGAGTTGTGGGTAAAATCGGTAAAACAATCCCTATCAGCCCTATCGCTAATGATACTGTTCCTGCTATAATAAACAAGCAATTGACACATCTTTTTAGATTGCTCTCTTTGTCTCCTTGGTCCTTACCCATACTTCCCCCGATCAAAGACCTAATTGGCCTTTCATTTGTTTACGTTTTGTTAGATATCAAGAGATTTTAGCGAAATAGATTATTTCATCCACTATCATTATGGATTCATACCATAGCTTTATGATTCCTTATAAATCATAGAATAGCTAAATAGTTCTTTTTGTAATAAAATCAGTATATGTGGATTTTTTTTAGCTTATCAACTTGATAATTTACAATGAAAGCCTTTCTTCTCCATCTCATCCTTGATGAACATGATCTGGTCCAATCCAAGGGTTTGAAAGGTTAAAACGATATTTACCGAACCCACTGGTACTGATGTTGTCGATCTATCTAGATCTATGGATTGTACATTGGCATTGATGCTGCTTAACACAGCAATAATATCTTTTAATATCTTTGATTTATCAGGAGCAAAAATGGAAATGCGAGCCATGAGATGATCATGCATCATGCCCTGTTCGATGACCTGATCAAGTAAGGATAGATTCACGTTTCCTCCGCTTAATACGCAAACTACGTTTTTCTTAGAATATGTCACCTTCTTATGAAGCATTGCTGCCAATGATGCTGCTCCAGCGGGTTCAACGATGAGTTTTGCTCTCTGTAACAGATGATACATTGTTTGAGCGATCTCAGCATCAGAAACAGTCACAATCTTATCAACATGGTCCTTAATGATCTGAAGGGTTTTTTCTCCAGGCGTTTTCACCGCGATCCCATCTGCAATCGTAGACATATCCTTCATAGAAACAATTCGTTTAGCATTCATTGACTTTAGCATTGCTTGCGCACCTTCGGCTTGTACACCAATGATCCTTGTCTTTGGACTTAGCTGTTTCACTGCTACGGAAATACCCGATATCAATCCTCCGCCACCAATTGGGACAAGTATCGCATCGATATTTTTTAGCTGTTCAACAAGCTCAATACCGATGGTTCCCTGCCCTGCGATGACTGATTCGTCATTGAACGCATGGACAAAGATAGCATGATTCTTCTGTTCGAATTCTTTTGCTGCATGATATGCTTCATCATAGGTCTTTCCTTTTAAGAACACTTTTGCACCATATGATTTCGTTGCATTGATCTTAGTAGGTGGTGCAAAGACCGGCATAAAAACAGTACTTTTCACATTAAGCATACTTGATGCTAAGGAAACGCCTTGTGCATGGTTTCCTGCAGATGAACAAACAACGCCACTATCTTTTTCTTCTTTTGATAAATGATATATTTTGTTATATGCACCTCGGATCTTAAAGGAACCGGTGAGCTGTAAATTCTCCATTTTTAGAAAAAGATTTGAATCGGTCATCTCTGAGAATGTCTTAGATTTCTTCAACGATGTTTGTTTGACAACGTTTTTTACCACATCATATGAATCTTTGATTTCTGAAAAACTAATCATAGTTTCATCCGCTTTATTTTATTGTGTTTTGATGAAATCACTGAATCTTTTCTATATGTATATCCATTGATTGCTTCACAATATTACGTTCAGGTGAACGCAACAATTATTTTTTTGTCTTTTCTTCTTTTACTGGTTCATCAAAGAGATCTTCTTTAAAAGAAGACATTGATTTTAATCCTGATGCTCCTTCAATTGCTTTGTTGGCAATGGTGAGCACTTGTCTAGAAGATGTATCCAATTGTTTACTTAATCCATCGATCTGCATTGCTTGTTTCAACATAGTATCTTCAAGATTCTTAATCTTTAGTTCATAGACTTTTTTATCGCCTTCAGCTTCCTTCAAGCGTAATTCTTCCTTTAGTTTCATATCTTTTTCAATTTGATCTTTGGTTTCCTGCCGAACTTTTGCTATGGTCTTTGAGAGTTCATCAGGGAAATTCTTTACTTGTTTTCGTAGTTGAGAAAGTTCTTCTTCAGAAGCTTTTAACGCTTCCTCTCGCTCCTTTATATCTTTCAGTTTCACTTCTTTCTCTTGAGCGATTTGTTTTTGTAACAATGCTTTTTCTTCTTCAAATGCATCGTTTTGTTTCTTCCGTTTCATAGCTATGGCATAATCATATTCTTCTTGTTCCCTAGTTCTTTGTTTCTGAAGTTGTTCATCTCGTTCTTTCAGCAGTCGGTCATGTTCTTCTTGTTCTTTTTCCCATTGCTCCTTGATCAAAGACATTTCCTTTTCCATTTCTCTTTTTTTATTATCATGCATTTCTACAAGGTTATTCAACGAATCAGCTTCGACTTGGATATGATGGATTTCACTAAGACGATCTGTTTCAATTTGTATCTCTTTTTTAATGGCTTCAAGAGTGTTAACTTCGGAAATCAACCGATCGGATATCGCAGTAAGTGTTTTATTTAAACTTAATTTGAGATCTGCTAAGTCTTTAACGATGGTTTCCACAGTGTAGGATTCTTCAAGGTGTTCTTTTCCAGCTTCCTTCTTGGGTTCATTCTTGTTAACTGGTTGTTTTTCATCTTCTTCTTTTCTTGTTTCATATTTTTCAACAAGTTCATTATAGGCTGCTAAAATATCATCCTTTTTTGTTTTCATTGTTAATTTTTTCGTCATGTTTTAATTCAACCCCCATCAATCAACCTTTAATTTTCTTAAAGAAATTGATATATTAGTGTTGGATTAACTCTCTCATCCGGATATCCACAATTCGTACATATTCTACTTGATTATAATAATTTTGTTTCTGATCCAAGCTGAAAATCAGATCGTCAAAACATTTTTTAGAGAAGTAGTCCATACTGGTTTTGGTGTGATGGGTTGCAGTTGATCGAAACGATAGTAGTGATAGGCGGAATCGTTTTCTTTGGCCTGAGTCTTCTAATACTCTTTTTGGTAATGAAAAAACAGATGCAGGATTTCTCATGGGAACAATATTTCAAACAGTGTGATATCTATCAAGGCCGGAGTTTTTGGACTAGTTTAAAAAAAATTATTCGGTCAGTTGTTCACTAGCGTAAAAAGGAAAAATATCTTAAAGGATAGTTTGTTCATGCAACTAAATCAAATGGATTAATAGGTGAAAAAGGATGAAATGTTTTGTCACTGGAGGAGCCGGATTCATTGGTAGTCATCTTGTGGATCGTTTACTAGATGATGGTCATGAAGTGACTGTTTTTGATAATTTAAGTAGTGGGCAGAAAGCGTTTATCGCTCATCATTTCGATAATGAACGGTTCTTGTTTATCAAAGCTGATCTTCTGAACGAAAAACGGGTGGAAAAGGAAGTTAAAAACCATGATGTCGTGTTTCATATTGCTGCTAATCCAGATGTGCGAAGTGGCCCTGATGATCCTTCGATGGCTGAAAAGGATATGCAAGCAACCTATAATCTGTTAAATGCAATGAGAAAGACACATGTGAAAAAGATTGTGTTTTCTTCTAGTAGTGTGATCTATGGAGAGACACCTGCTGAGCCGTTGAAGGAAGACTATGGACCGCTTCTTCCGATTTCAGTGTATGGAGCTGCAAAACTTGCTTCAGAAGGCCTTATCAGTTCGTTTGCTCACACGTTTGATATGCAGGCGTGGATGTTTCGGTTTGCTAATGTTGTGGGAATACGAGGGACCCATGGGGTCATCGTTGATTTCATTCATAAGTTAAGGCAGAACCCAAAAGAGCTTGAGATCCTTGGAGATGGGGAGCAAAAGAAACCGTATTTATATGTGACTGAATGTGTGGATGGATTCATGCATGGGTTCAAGGCTGCGGGTGATCAATTAAATGTGTTTAACCTTGGAGTGGATTCAACAACGAAGGTGACTGGTATCGCTGAAATTTTAGTGGAGGAGATGGGTCTTGAAAACGTTGATTTTAAGTATACTGGTGGAAAGCGTGGATGGAAGGGAGATGTGCCTCATTTCCAATTTGATATCAGTAAGATAAAAAATATTGGGTGGCAACCAAAACATTCTTCTGATGAAGCAGTTAGAAAAGCGATTAAAGACCTTCTAAAAACATTATAATTTCTCTTCTCAAAAGGAATTTGTGATCCTTTTTTTGGTTTGACTTTGAAAAGGAAGTTGGAAAAAACAAAACGTATCCCGGCATAGAGGTAATCATTCAGATGGGGGAAAAATTATATTACAAGGATTATATATATTGTTTTATGAGCGTTTGCGGAGATTACAAATGATATTGAATAAACATATCGTGTTTGCCGTAGTTCTCATCCTTCTTTTCTCTTCGATAGGAGTCGTACTATTTTTGACTAGACCCGTAGATGATGGTGTAATTGATGATTCGGTCGTAATGGAAGAAATTGATGGTGTTTGGCAGGAATCGTTTTCTTTTTCAGAACCCTTTTTCACAGAGGCCTATGGATTGACCGTTGTCAATCTCAACGAATCTGATTTTCATAGCTCCGGAGATGGCAGACCCGTTATTCCTGTGAATCTTACTTCGATGACCTTTCCCTTCGGCACAAAGATCCGTTCAGTGGAATATGAGTATTCCCCTCCGCAAATCATTGATGTTCCCACCATGTTATCCTACGGATCCAGCTCAGTGAATACCAAAGAGGATAAGACCATCTATGAAAGCAATAGTTTGTATCCAGATAGTATCGTTACCTATCATACCGGTGGAGGATTATCATACGGATCACATCAAACAATGCTTAACATTCGAGTAAATCCCATACAATATCATCCATCACAAGATCAGATCCATTTCACCGATCACGTAAAAGTTACCGTCTTTTATGAAGAACCAGAAACGCCTTTGCTTCAGCATAACGATGAATATGATCTCTTAATCATTGCTCCTCAGAAATTCTCAAGAGGATTACAACGGCTCATTGATCATAAAGAAACACAACAAATCAGAACAACGTTGATGGAAACTGAATATATTTATGAAGCCTATAGAGGGCGTGATGAAGCTGAAAAGATAAAGTATTGTATAAAGGACGCTATTGAGGAATATGGGATAAAATACGTTTTATTGGTCGGTGGAAAAGACGGGCAAACCGCATCTTGGAACCTTCCTGCTCGGTACAGTCATGTCCTCATTCGTGAGGGAACACAAGAACATATCGAACCAGAATTTCTCTGTGACCTTTATTTTGCCGATATCTATGATAGTGAAGGGAATTTTTCCTGTTGGGATACCAATAATAATGGTGTGTATGCTGAATATGATAAAGGAATCATCGATGAAATGGATTTATATCCTGATGTACGGTTAGGGCGACTTCCCTGCAGGAATAGATTACAGTTGAGAAGGATCGTAAATAAAATAATTGAATATGAATCCAGAGGTAGGGGTGATTGGTTTGAGAACATCCTTTTGGTCTCTGGTGATCATTGGCCTGATGAACACCAAGTAAATGAAGGTGTGTTGATCATGGAAGCAGCTGAAGACATCATGGATGATTTCAATCCAGTTAAACTGTATGCAACCGAGGGTGAAAGTATGACCGTTAGGGATGTTAACAAGGCATTGAGTCAAGGCGCAGGTTTTGCTTATTTCTGTGGTCATGGTGGTGTCTCCGCATGGGGAGTGCATCTTCCCCCAGATGCAAAAGGTTGGGTTCCCACCCTTACCCGTTGGATGCCGAATTCTTGGATGTTGACCTCATTTTATAGAAATATCCATATGACCTTTCTGAGAAACCGGTATAAACTACCAGTGACCGTTGTCGGCGGATGTTTCAATGGAAAATTTGATGCAACGTTATTGAATAATTTTGCTACTGCCTGTTGGGCTTGGAAGTTAACAAGTCTTAGAGGTGGTGGAAGTATCGCAACGATAGCAAACACTGGATTAGGCACCCATGCTATGGATGATGCGGATAACAATGGGATAAATGATTATCTGGAACTCTACGATGGATGGCTTGAGCTTCGCTTCTTTGAACTCTATCAAGATGAACACATCCGATCAGTTGGAACACTTCATCAGGAGGCAATTACCCAATATCTGAATAGATTCCTCGGTAATGATGACGAGATGGATATCAAGATGGTGCATCAGTGGCAATTGTTCGGTGATCCAAGTCTTCTGATCAATTAAGACAGGTTACTATCATCTCAAAGAATAGGTTCTTTCAAATTTTTTTCAAAATAAGTGATCGGTAACCGTTTTCAAAGGATAAAACTCCTTTAAAAAGGTGTATATTCTTAAGGTTTATTCCCATTTATTTTTTGGCATATTTTTTTGTTGAAAAGTAAATATCGATTATTTCAATCTGTATAAAATACAGGGGATATCTTTAAATGAAATTGTTTTATTAAACCGGTTTGATGAACATTTCAATTATTGGAACCGGTTATGTAGGCCTTGTGAGTGGTGCTTGTTTTGCCTCCCTTGGTCATCAGGTGATTTGTGTTGATGTTGACAAAGTCAAGTTAATATGTTTTATAATTTTTTATGATTCTAATATTGATTGGAGAGAAGAGGTTTCGTATTCTCAGTTTAAAATTGATAAAATTAAAAAACTTGGGTAAAACCAACAATTTCTTGTGATAAAGCGTTGCGTAAAATAATTTGCTGATTTACTGGATATGTTGAACTATTATTATTGAATAGCAAAAAGTTTTTTTGATAATGAAATGTATTCAATTATACCATAATTTTTATATATCATATATAACTATTATATAT
>CAYOTP010000068.1:0-8655 GCA_964406955.1 uncultured Thermoplasmatales archaeon
AAAAAAATGTTAGATGAGATTCCTATTACCTATGATTTGGGACTTTTGAGAATTTTAAAATGCGTACAACCCTAAAGCTTTTATAGAATGCGGCTATATAATTATACAGGGGACAATTAACTTATATTTGTTCATGAAAAGAAGGTGTCGAAATGAGCAGTAAAACACATATTCAAAACGTTTTATTATGCAGTCTTGTTTCTCTTTTATTTCTTATTCCTGTTTCATCGATGGGAGCGGAAAACCGAGAAACTCAAAATCATATTAATTATGATCCTCTTGTTGATGTCCATGTTACCTTTACTGTAACAAATATCAGATCACTTGAGGTACATGATGAATTATATGATATTACACAAATTATCAGAAGATTGAATCCACCAAGTTTTTATCTTGTTGTCTGGATTAATGATGAGGTCTTTGAAAGTCAGGTCTGGCCTGATTCCCATGTTGTTCATACTGATCTGTCGTTTGTTGCCAATGTTTCAAATTATGAGGAATTCGTTTCAATTCGTGTAGGTCTTTTTGAACAAAATGATCGGGGGAATGATCGACTTTGGGATATCACCCATCGTTCAAAGCCAGCGTTTGCAGAAATTGAATATAGCATCAAAACTGGGCATTGGACCGGTGATGATTATAGAGGAGATTTCAGTGGATATGGGCGATTAAATGGCTATGATGATGGGAATTACGATAAAAGAATCAGGGTTGCTGAAGTCTTTTTTGATATCACTCAGAACGATTATGATGGAGATGGCATACCATACTGGACAGAAGTAAATGTGTATGGAACTGACCCTACTGTTGATAACAGAGGGGAAGATTACAGTGGTGATGGTGTGCCAATAGAATGGGAGCATCGATGGGGATATGATCCATTTACCTGGGATGATCATCTTAATCTTGATCCGGATGAGGATGGTCTTACCAATTACGAAGAATATCTCACATCTCAATGGGGATCAGATCCATTTCGAAAAGATATCTTTCTTGAACTTGATCAAATGGAACTTGGACCGAATGGCGAAGGAACATTGATACCTGAAAATTCAAAAAATTTAGTAAAAAAACCGTTTCATAGGCGAAATATCGTTTTTCATATTGATGATGGCTCTATGGGTGGAGGCGAACTCATCCCGTTTCAAGAATCAGTTTCTTGGCCGGGGTTACAACAGATTTACAAAGAAAACTTTCTGAATAATGATTATGACAATTGGAGAAGAGGCGTCTTTCATTATAGTGTTATCACCTATCAACATGATTATTTTCATGGCTTTGCTTTTCCTTCAATTGTTGATGAAAATGAACCAATTCTCTTGGATTGTTTTCAATTGTCGACAAAGGAACACGAAGAAATCCCTTATGAGTATCCTCTGTTAAGAATTCTAGCTAGAAAAAGCATTGATAATCAATATTATAGGGAACTTATTTATGCTTCAGCAATAATGCATGAAACTGGACATGTTCTGGGTATATATCACTCAAACACTCCAGGTTGTGATAATCAGACAACAAAATATCCTTGGCAATCTGGCTGGTGGATATGGAGAAATTACCGGAGTTGTATGAACTATGGCTACATGTACACCTTTGTTGATTACTCAGATGGAACCCATGGAAGAAATGATTTTGATGATTGGGGTAGAATAGATTTAACGTTGTTTACAAAGCCGCGTTATTGGTAGAATGAACTGTATTAAAATAACCTTGATATCTCTATGATTGGGGGATTAAATTTCCATACGTTCAAATGCTACCTTCTATACCATTTTAATATTTTTTTTTTGCAATCATTTGATATTTAAAGTACACAAGTGCTTATTAATAACTTGATGATTTAGCTCAGTCATATGATTACCTTTGAATTGGCAATCGTTGTATTTCTTGCAGGAGTTTTCCTTCTGTATAAAGGTTCAGATATCCTAGTTGATGGAACCAGTCGGGTCGCTGCACAACTTGGAGTTTCTTCACTTATCATTTCAGTTATCGTTGTTGCGTTTGGTACGTCCGCACCGGAATTTGCTATTTCTTTTGGTGCAGCATTGCAGCGGCATGCCGATATTTCAATTGGAAACATTATCGGTTCTTGTATTGCCAATCTATTGCTGGTCATTGGTGTGAGTGCACTTATCAGACCGATTAAGATCCAAAAAGGCGTGATTCGCCGGGAACTTCCGATAATGATGCTAACAACTATTATATTTCTTGTTTTCTCAGTGGTTGGACTCCTTGATAGATTCCACGTCTTTGGAGGGATATTGTTTCTTTTGTTCTTTTTGTTCTTTGTTTTTTATTTTATTCGATGTGCTCGCCGTGAACGAATAAGAGGAGAACATTTTTCCAATGGGGAAACTGCTAGGAATAGTCTGTTTATCATCTTGGGCATTGCGGGAGTTGTCCTTGGGGCTTGGTTTCTTATTGAATCAGCAATCACCATTGCTCATTTTTTTAACATTTCTCCCCTTATTATTTCACTTTCCATGGTTGCAGTGGGCACGTCCCTGCCCGAACTTGTCATTTCTGCGATGGCTTCATTTAAGGATGAATCTGATATCGCTGTTGGAAATGTCCTTGGATCAAACGTTTTTAATATTTTACTTGTTCTGGGTGCCGCAGCATTATTGATCCCCTTAGGAGCAATGGAGTCAGTGGATAATTTACTTATCTTACTGGGTGTAACCATAATTATGATTCCCATATTATATACCAAACATGAGATTTCCCGATGGGAAGGAGCGGTACTTCTTCTAATCTATGCTTTTTTTATGTGGTATATCTTTGGTGGATCTTCCTTATTATTTTGATTCTGATCATTGTTAGAAAAAAACCTAATTGTTTTTAACCTGGATTCTTTTCCAGAGTATGATGAAAATGAATTCTATATCTAAACGGGAACTTACTGCGATTCTATTAATGGGTTTCTTTTTTGTGGCAATACATGGGATGGCTTTGTTTTTATTACAACCTTTTGAGGTGGCTGGAGTACAACCTGCCTTTGAAGATCCTGGAGATCCATTGAACATTGCGTATATTTTTATAATTCTTATTTCGTTTACCGCACTTATTTTATTGATTGCAAAGTTTTGGAAGAAACAAGTGATTCATTTCATTATTCTTTTTGCCATAGGCTATACGATGTTCTATGCGTTTTTTTTACCTTTTTATGCATTGGTACTGCCGTTTTCGTTCACTATTCGATTTTTCCTATCTGTCTTATCGGCGTTGCTTGTCATTATCATGTTATACCGGTATCCTGAATGGTATGTCATTGATCTTACTGGAATACTTGTTGGAACGAGTGCGATTATAATTTTTGGGATGTCCTTAAGTGTGTTTCTTGTGATATTACTCCTTGTTGGACTTGCGGTGTATGATGCGATATCTGTGTATAAAACAAAACATATGGTCGATCTGGCTGACACCGTGATGGATTTAAAACTTCCAGTGCTTCTTGTGGTTCCCAAAATAAGGAAATATTCATTGATTAGGGAAACGAGAAGACTCAAAGATCAAATCAAGGAAAACGAAGAAAGAGACGCATTTTTTATGGGACTAGGTGATATCGTAATGCCTGGCATCCTAGTTGTATCAGTTTATTATTCAGTTCCAGATGCATTAGGAGTATCAATTGGAGTCATGCTTGGAACACTTGCAGGTTTTGCTGTATTAATGCGATACGTGCTACGTGGAAACCCTCAGGCAGGCTTACCGTTACTTTGCGGTGGAGCAATCTTAGGATATATAATTTCAAGCTTACTATTTTACGGCAAGCTCGTTGGATTCACACTTCCCTTTTAATGGATAGTTAACATCAAAAACAATGATACTAATTTTTTTTAGTATTTGATGGAGAAATCGCAATTGTCACACCATATTTTTCTGTTGAAATGTTTTAATTTACCTCGACATGTTGGGCATTGTGCTTTTTCAATGAAATGTTCCATCCATACATCCTGAACCTGGGGAACGGTTTCATTTTTAATTCGATCAAGGAGTTGTTCCAATTCAGGAGTTGTTGCCAACGGTGCTAATTTGGTGAAATCATAAGGTCGACGTACCTGTTGCTGAACGTTTACCGTGTAGGATTGTTGATTTGATCCATAAGAGGAAGAAGGATTTGACAACTTTCCTCGAAGTAATAATGAGGCAATGATAACTCCCGATATCAATCCACCAATATGAGCAAAATGAGCCGTGGAACTCATCGTACCGGTATAGGATTCATACCAGGTGATAACCGTCTCGATAGCTGCAAAAATAAGGACTGCATAAACGACTTTTATCCGGCGAAAGATCATGATAAATCCTAGCGGGATGGGCATAATGACCTCATCATTTGGATATGAGAAGGCAAAGGCCCCCATAATCCCAAAGATTGCTCCAGAAGCACCAACAAGAGGAATGGGTGAACCAAGATTGAGAAAAGAATGGGTCAAACTTCCACAAATACCTGTCAGTAGGTAAATAATCAGGAATCTTTTCCAACCTACTCGTTGCTCAAAGGCCATTCCAATGAAAAAGAACACAAGCATATTGCCAAAGATATGTAAGAAACCACTATGGACAAACATTGAAGTAAACAATGTATAAATCTGAGGGAATAATTCAGGAGTTAAATAGATCGGTCTGAATCCAAGCTCTTGAATAATTGGTCCGCGGAAAAAAAATGAGATGACAAACACAATGAAATTTGTAATGATCAATGCGTACGTTATCATCCTTTTTTTTAAAAACGAAATAATAATGCCACCTATCATAATGCCGATGGCAATGAGTGAAATAATGCTTATTGGAAGGATTTCTAGTGCCATTTTCTTTTTCTCCAATCACGTGCGATAACGATGAAAGTCATAGTGAATAGAGCAGTAATATAAATAGTGTTAGCGTTTAATTCAATAGATTCTATGCTATTGTTTTGGGAGAATGGGTTATCTTCAACAACAGCTTCAGTAAGACTCCAGTCTGATAGAAATATTGTTGAATAAACACTGGCGATTTCTGGATGGGTGATGATGATTCCTGTTTCTCTATTGTTTAGAATTGAGTTTTCGTTCCAATTTATACTAGAGATAAGAACGCTTATGTTATCAACGACAGCTCCTTTATTGTGTATATTTCTAAAGATAGACCAGTTCGTGTACAAATATTTCACTTTGATCCCCTGATTTTCAAGGATGGTCTTTGTGATGTTATTTCGAACATTTGTACTGTCATACCATGGATTATAGTTTAGGATGATTCTAATGTCGACTCCTTGTTCTGCCTTTTCGATAAGCAGAGGTATTATTGGGTTTTCTGTGGTAGTCCAGTTTGGATAAATATAGAGTTGTTGAATGTAGATTGATTCTTCCGCTTGGGCGAGTAACGCTATTATTTCATCATAGCTGTTATCTGGTGAGATCACAGGTTGGATTGTTGCAGTGAGGGTAAATGATGCTGAATGATTCAATAGTGGTTGGTATGATCCATAATAGGATTCTTCTGGTAAAAAATATGTATCGTTTTCAAAGAGGGAATTGGGATAAAAGAGGAAGGTGTCCTCTCGATCCAAGTTCCAATCATCATAAAACACAGTTGCATAAAAGTGAGCTACGGTTTTATTTTTGAGTGCCACCCCCCATTCTCTATTGCCAAATGAGGTGATGGAGGGAATCCCTGTAGGTCCAAAGTTACCACTATGGATAAGTACGATTTCTTCATCGATAACTGCATATTTTGCATGTGTGAACCGGTATCGTTTGAAAATACGTTCAGCTTGATTTCCTTGAAGAAGATGTATCGATGCACCATGATGATGCAATCGATGTAAAAGATATGATTGCTTTTCACTCATACCACCGACAGGGCTTCCTTCCACAAACATTTTTAGGGTCACGTTTCGTTGTAAGGCATCGATGAGAATATTTGTTATTTCCGTACTGGTGAATTCATATGCTGAAAGAAGGATTTCTGACTGTGCATTTTGAAGAAAGGATGAGATGACAGAAAAACTTGTATCTGGAGAAATAAATGGAGTGACTGTTATATTGGCACGGTATGGTTTTGGTGAAAAAGAGGATTGTCCTATTCGATAGGTATATGGTTGGATCCAGTCCTTTGCAGTATTTGAATCAATGTAGGTAGCAATTTCTTTTCGACGTTTCATTATCTCGCCTTGAACTGATGAAGGGATCGGAGGACCCTGCCATGATACTGAATGAATGGAAGTATCACCATATATGATACAGTCGATGGTGTGGTTGAAATTATCTTTTAAGGCAATAGCTCCCCCCGCATTGCTGATAAAAATAGTGTTTGTTGTGTTTAATTTGGGAATTGAATTATTTGAGTAAGCCGCATATTCGAAATGTGGTGGTTTCATTCGTTGGTTTTGGTATGCAGTTGCATTTTGTGTGATCGTAAAGGATGAATTAGCAGGAAGAACTGTGTTTTTTGGAAACATGATCTTTCTTTGATTGGTGAACCGTCTTTCAATTGTGGTGGTGACATACCAATCATCCAAATGAAGTGAAGTATTAGTCGGATTAAAAAGAGTGATGAACTCATTACGGATAGTTGGATAAGTGTAATAATACAGTTCGGTGATGAGCACTTGTTGCTCTTTGAACGATGGAGTGGTATTGAGGATGGTGAGGGAAATGCTATTTACATTGTTATATTCGTCAAGTTCTTTTACAGTATCATGATAATCTGCGACGACATAAATGGTGTGATCTCCAGGTTCAACTAGATGGGTATCCCAGTACAATGATGGATATTTTTGGTATTTTTCCACAGACTCATAGGTATTTATTCCCAGAAGTTGATCAGGGTCGATACTATTAAGAAAGTAAGAAACGGTGACATCATTTGCTGGTACCGTGCCGCTATTTCGCAAAAATGCTTTGATACGAACGATATGGCCTTCGTAGATCGTATCTGTTTCGACTCCATTCATATCGTAACTTTTGATCTGTGGAATGGTGAGGTCGGGTTCGTGAAGTTTGCAGGAAAACAAGCATGTTTTTTGAAGTATTGGATCTTGTTCTGATGATACTTCAATTTCTACGGTGCCATAATGCAGCTCAAATAATCGATGGGAAGAAGGGGTGATAAACACGTTTACTTCTTTTTTTTCTCCTGGTAGTAATGTTAATTTTTTTGTTTCCAGTTGCCCACGATATCCTGATGATCTGTCAGCAATTGAAAGAAGATATGTGTCAGTGAGTGTACCGGTGTTTTTGATGAGTATGTTGGTTGAGAATTGTTTTCGGTTTTTTCTATCAAATGATGTTTGGTTTGTTTCTACATCAAAATGGTAGCATCCATGAATAATGGAAATATTTGATTCTTCTTCAATAAGTAACCCTGACGTATTCATGGAATAAAGAGTGAAGTTTGATCCGACTGGGCCGGATAGTTTATAATATCCGTTGATGGCTGGATAAAAATCGTCCATGTTAGTAGGTTGACTTTGATAGCAGCTGAGAAGATGATTATGTCCATCCTTTAGGAAAAGTACATGATTTTCTTTTGCATTGCCAATAAGGTATCCACCTAACGTTGCGTTGCTTGTTGAATTATCAAAATCTAACAAATATGCTGAGGTATCTGCATCTAACACTAAGATATCATTTCGTATTCTGACGTTAATGTTGCAGGTGTGATTATGTTGGATGTGTTGTTTGTATGACGCATAGCTTTTTGAGAATCGAAGGTATATCCACCCTTGCCAATAACCCGTTTCATTTGTTGTTACTGTATTGGTGTATCGATCTGAGTATTGCCATTGTTCCCCAGTCCAGGTTTGACTGGCAGGGTATCTACTGGAAGAGATACTTGTAATAAACGTCTTCATTTCAAATGAGGTGTTTCCGGATAAATTTGTAAGGGTAACTTTGACTGCGAAGGGGATGCTATATTGTTCATGTGATGTTATTTTTGGAAAATATTGTTGAATTTTTTTGAATTCTATTGATCCGGGGCCTGTGAAGATGTTTGATTTTCCTAGTGTTGGTGTGGTTGTTTCAACAAAATCTAGAATTGAACTATGTGCTGATGCAGCACGTAAACGGATGAAGGTGTTTCCCTCAGTTGGGCTAGGAAGTGGATCTCCAGGAACTATTGAGGTATTTGTTCCCCATTCGATACTGTCGATGATGGTTTCATTTTCATCTATTAAAAGCAGATAGTCGTTTGTATTTCCAAGACCATTTCCAATGGTGTTATCATCGACCATGAAATGGATGGTGGATTCATCTTGTGGGATTGTTAGCTCGGTGTCTTGGTCGGTGATGACAACAAACGTGTTGGGTGGTACGATTGATGGTATAGAAGAATTGGCTGGAGAGATATAGTCAGTTGCATAATTATCAGTTATTTTCCAACCTGAGAGGTTAATGCTTTCATTTCCATAGTTATAAAGCTCTACCCATTCATGTGTTGCGTCAGGCTCAATAGGATTTGCCATAACTTCATTAATACGAATGGTGTGTGCATGTATGGAAGTGTTGCAAAATATAAAAAAAGATAATAATATAAATATTGATATAATAATATGTGTGTAGGATAACCGCCCTATGTTAATTCGATTCAAACTTTAATTCCCCCAAATAAAATCCACTGAACGTGAAAGGGCGGGGAGGGATTTGAACCCCCGTATGAGGATCTGCA
>CAYOTP010000069.1:0-8615 GCA_964406955.1 uncultured Thermoplasmatales archaeon
ATAGTGATAAGTTTCTGGTTGTTACTTCTGTTTTTCCATACTTTTCTTTTCATCCCTATAATATTACATATAGTATTATAACTTATAAGGTTTGTGGTGTTTTCATTCCATCCCTTTCAAAAAGGGACTTCCTGCACTATAAGTTAAAAAAAGAAAAAAAGGTTGATTCTAAAAAGAATCAATATACTCTTTTATTTATCTGACAAAGTCGATGTTATATTTGGAACTAGTCACCGTTTTTTTAAGCGGTGTTTCCGCCATCGATTGTGATTGTCTATTAGGTCCAAGTAGGTTAGGTGATTGTACTCCAGTCATAATAGCCATAACTCGGCACTTTCCCTTGAACTCTGGAAGTACTCTTGCCCCTAGAATGACATTTGAGTAACAATCAAGATCTTCAGTTAATGATTTCGCCACATCTTGAACATACTTCAAACTCATTTCCGGGCCACCAGTAATGTGAACCAGTGCACCATCAGCTCCAGTGTAATCAACATTGAGTAATGGATGATTCAATGCATCTTGTACGATTTTTTCCACACCGGCTTCTTCCTCAGCTTCACCCCAAAGCATTACGGACAATCCTCCTTGATTCATGATCGCTTTCATGTCTGCATAATCAAGGTTGATCAATGATGGAACTGTGATTGTTTCTGATAATCCTTTAACGGTTTCCGCTATCATTTGGTCCATGACGGAAAATGCTTGATTGATCGGTAAATTTGGTACAAATTCCAGGAGTCTATTGTTATCTAGGACAACAGTACTATCTGCTTTTACACGTAAACGATCTAATCCTTCATCTGCTTTAATTAAACGGGCTCGTTCCACATTGAATGGTGTAGAGATCATACAAGTAACAACTGCATTGTGTTTTTTGGCAATTTCTGCGACAACTGGTGCAGTTCCTGTTCCTGTACCTCCACCCATACCTGCGGTGATAAATACAAGATCAGCATCTTTGATTAATTCCTCTATCTCATGAGCAGATTCCCGTGCTCCTCGTTCAGCCACTTCTGGATATCCTCCAGCACCAAGTCCTCTGGTGAGCGTTGACCCGATAAGTAACTTATGGTCTGCTTCTACAAGGTCAAGAGCTTGTTTATCAGTGTTAATGGCAATGGTTGTTGCGCCTTTGACGCCTAATTTGTTCAATCTGGTGATTGTGTTTCCACCGGCACCACCACATCCTACAATGGTAATTCGGGGTGTGCCAAACATATCATCATCAAATTTTAAACGACTTTCTTCTTCTTTTTTATTTTCAATTGCTGTTTCCACAAAAGTTTTCATTCCACTATTTTTCGCCATTCAATTCCTCCTTGTCTGGTAGTTTGAAGGACGTCGATAAATATTACCGACGTCCTTCTAAAGGGTGCATCCCATCCCTTTCCTCAAAGGATATATGTTGTAAATGTTTATTTTTTCATGTAAGGTTCTATGGATTCAACAGCCATTTCCAATGCTTGCACTTTTTTGATTTTCTCAGCTTTTTCGATGACTTGTTGTGCGTATTCTTTGATGAAGTCATTGACCGCATGACGAATGACTTCAGATCGAGAAGAAAACTCGCCCGCTCTGATGAAAAGATCTATAGAATGAAGATCTGTTTGGGGAAGTCGGACAGTTATTCTCTGCGTTTCCATTGGTTCTCCTCACATTTGTGGTATGTCGTCATGATGTCAATATAGCACCAAAAAGGCATCAATCATGCGTCTTTAAAGCGCCTATCAAATGACAAAAGACATCATTTGTCTGACAGACCATGACTGAATGAGAGAGTTACTTTATATAATTTTCGTTATGATTTAAGAATCTATAATATGGGAGAAGGCAACTGTTCCTGAGATCTTTTCTATCTTTATTTTTACCGATGAGCCTTTTATCGATCCGGGGACATAAATGATGTATTTATCGATGAATGCAACACCATCTCCTTTTTTGCCAATGTCCTTAATGGTAACATCATATGTTTTTCCCTCTTCAAGTTTGATTGATCGTTGGCGGCTCACATTTATTTTTTGAGATTTCAGCGGATGTATCGCACCACAAGCATCGCAACGGACCATTGATGTACGTCCTTTTTTTACCAAATGTGTGTCAGGTTTTCCACATTCAGAACATATAACATATATGTTAATATAATCCTTAAGTTTCTCTTGAACGGTATGGGCTGGAATCTTTCCTTGAAAAACAACTCGGCCCCCTTCTCGTTCTCCGGCAGTTCCTAAACCACCTAGCAAATATTTTAAAATTTGATCCGGTTCCCTATTGACGGCGTCCGAAATCTTATCAAAATTCCTAATGACTGTGGTATTTCCTTCATAAAAGATTTCAGCTTCAGGAAGTTTAAATCGATCTTCCGAAACACGACCTGTTTCAATGGAATTCTTTGCTTTTTTCAATAGATCATTGTAATCAAACGCTGTCATACACTTCCCCATAAATAAGATTCCGTGGTAAAAACCTTCCGTTCACTTTACATTAGCAAAGTCGAGTAACTTTATGTCTTAAGGAATGATATATTGTGACATTGTAACAAATAAGGGTGCATTCCTAATCAGATTAGTAAATAATACAGTATCCTTTTAAGAAAAGTGTCACCGATCATATGTTTTAAAATAAATAAAAGTAATAAAAAAAAGAAAAAATGATTTATGTGTTCAGTATCGGATAATGTTAGAATGGATTTTCTCACCAAACACAAGTATTCCATTTTTCATTGCTTCTTCCGCACGGTCGACATCACGGGTAAACACGGTGGTGCTTCCCTGATTCCAGTGCCAAATGAATTCGTCCATCTTTCTCCCCCAATTAAGAGTATTTGATGGATACATACAATCTCACATAAATAGATTTCGTTTTACGTAAAAAATAACAACAATTTCAGATTGTTCACTCTTTTCCCTTTTGGGAAGGGACATTTTGCACTATAATTTAAAATAGGGGAACATGTCTTCTAATGTTCGAATTTATCAAACCAAACAAGTGATTTCTAAGTAAACTGGGACAATAACCTATTAATATAGAGTCCCATATCTTGGAATCCCAATTAATCTAAAATTGAAAAACAAAAGGAATCGTGCTAAGGAGGCACAAAAATGGTAGAATTTAAAGTAGTTGTAAACGACGTGAAGGACGGCAAATCACATCAAGTTCAAGTAACAGGTCATCATGCAAATTCCTTGATTGGAAAAAAAATTGGAGATGAAGTGGATGGTATCTTTATTTCTCTTCCAGGCTATAAACTTTCAATCACTGGTGGAACCGACAAAAATGGATTTCCTATGAGAAATGATTTACCTGGAACAGGTCGACGCCGGTTATTATTAAGTAAAAGCAAAGGTTTTCATCCAAAAGAAAATGGTCTTCGACATAAAAAATCAATCCGTGGAAATACAATCAATCATGATCTTGTCCAAATAAATATGAAAGTAACTAAACACGGCTCAAAAGATATAAAGGAACTAATTCAAACGGAATCAGCAGCAAAAGAAGATAAAAAAGAGGATTAATAAATGAAATTACCTCGGCCACCGGAAGTTAACATTGGTATGATCGGTCACGTAGATCATGGAAAAACAACTTTAACACAACGGTTAACTGGTAAATGGACCGATGAACATTCCGAAGAGATGAAACGTGGTATTTCAATTAAACTTGGATATGCTGATGCAACTTTTTACAAATGTTCATCATGTGATGAACCACATGGATATTGTACAACAGAAACATGTCCTCAATGCGGTGGAAAAGCGGAAGTACTTCGCACCGTATCATTTGTTGATGCGCCAGGACATGAAACACTGATGGCCATCATGCTTTCAAGTGCTGCAATTATGGATGGTGCAATTCTTGTTATTTCAGCCAATGAACATTGTCCCCAACCACAGACTCGGGAACATTTAACTGCTTTAGACATTGCAGGAATCAAAAACATTGTTATCATCCAGAATAAGATTGATCTTGTATCTGAGGAGCAAGCAGCTCAGCATTATCAACAAATCAAGGATTTTGTCAAAGGTACATGTGCTGAAAACGCTGCAGTAATCCCGGTTTGCGCACATCATGATATCAATATTGATGTATTGATTCAAGCAATTGAAACCAGTATTCCTACGCCTCATCGTGATTTAGAAAAACCTCCATTGATGTATATTGCCCGAAGTTTTGATATCAATAAACCGGGATCAAGGCCAACTGAGATGAAAGGAGGGGTGATCGGTGGGTCATTGATCCAAGGAACGATTAAGAAAGGAAGTGAGATTGAAATTGCTCCTGGAAGAGACGTTGTTGAAGAGGGCCGAAAAAAAATAGAACGAATTATCACAAAAGTCGATTCGTTATTCACTGGTGGCCAGTCAGTAAAAGAAGCAACGCCAGGAGGATTAATTGCAGTCAGAACAGAACTGGATCCAGCTCGTACTAAATCTGATTCATTTTCAGGAAAGGTCGTTAGTAAACCTGATTTTTTGCCGCCCACACTTGATACATTCACATTGGAAGTATCATTGTTAAAACGAGTGGTTGGCACCATTGAAGAAAAAGCTGTTGAGCAGATAAAAACAAATGAACCACTCATGCTAACTATTGGTACTGCGACAACTGTTGGAATTGTCTCTGAATCCCATGATGAAACCGTTGTTGTCAAATTAAAACTACCTGTTTGTGCCAATGAAGGTCAACGTATTGCAATAAGTAGGCGGATTGACGGAAGATGGCATCTGATCGGATATGGGGAAATTCAAAAGTAACTCTTGTTCTCCTTGATACAAATGCAATCTTTATGATTTTTGAGTTTTCAATCGATATCGATTCGGAACTTACTCGACTTCTAGGATCAAATAGTATAAAGGTCCCTGAAGCAGTTGTTCATGAGATTGAGGCCATAGGAAATAAAGGGAAAGGAAAACAAAAAAATCTTGCAAAACCAGCATTACAATTTATAAGAAGATATCCTCAGTTAAGTCATGATCATTACCCCATTGCAGATGATGCGATACTTCATGTTGCTTCAGATCTTGGTGCAGTAGTTGTTACCAATGATAGGGGATTACGGGATCGTTTAAAACAGAAAGGAGTTTCTAGGATTTTTCTTCGAGGAAAACAACAACTGGTTCTTGAAAGATGAATTTTCCTGGAAAGTTTTTATAGATGTGTATCCATTCCGGGTAATACTTTCCACTCTGTCGGGGTGGCTCAGCCTGGTTAGAGCGCCTGACTCATAAGCGCAGCTTAAAGGGTTCGAAAAAAAAGTTGCCTTTTGGCGTTAAGATATCAGGAGGTCGCGGGTTCAGATCCCGCCCCCGACATCTTTATTCTAATAAATTTTTAATTAATTTAGACAAATGTTTTATTATTTTTCTCAATTTGATACCTTTTTTGAAAGATATAATTGTATTGCCAAATATTTTTCAACAACCTTTTATATCAATTATTTGTTACTCAACAGATATTGGTTGTTATTGAGAGGGTTATTTATATGATTCAAGACAGATGGTTTTTTTCTTTATATGGTGGGGATAAATGAGTAAATTAGATTTTTTTCCAAAGGATTCTTTTACCATTAGATCATTTTTTGATAATAATGATTTTTTTAACGTCTTATTGGATAATCATCCGGATTATATTTACTTCAAAAATAAAGATTCAAAATTCATTAAGGTAAATAAGAAAGCTGCCGAAGTGCTTGGCTTGGATCATCCAGATGAGATCATTGGAAAAACAGATTTTGATTTTTTTCCAGATATTGCCGAAAAAGTTCGATCAGATGAAAAAAGGATTATGGAATCAGGTGACCCACAAATCAATGTCCCTTTAGAATTAAGGCTTGCAGATGGAAGTAGTCATTGGATATCAATGAGTAAAGTACCTTTTTATGATGAAAACAAAGAGGTTGCTGGAATTGTTTGCATCTCGCGAGATATCACCAAAACAAAAAAGTTGGAAAAATTACTGGAAGAACGCAATACTATTCTTCAACAAATTTTTGATTCTAGCCCCAATTGCATGTATATTAAGGATAGAAATGGAAATTATCTTATTGCTAATAGAACTATTGCTGATCTGTATCAGACCACTCCTGAAGAAATGATAGGAAAATCAGATGCTCATTTTGTAGAACAGGCTGTTTTGAAGCCATTTGAAGCATCTTTTTTTGAGGATATGGATAAGAAAACTATCGAAACAAAAGAAAAACAAGTGATTCCTTCAGAACCTTTTGCTTGGAATGATGGAACCATTCATTATTTTCAAACTACTAAACTTCCAATAACGTATAGGGAAGATGCTGATTGTGTGCTGGGTATATCAGTTGATATTACTGCAGTGAAGAAAGCAGAGTCAGAACGGCGGGAGAATGCTTTAAAATTTAAATCACTCTTTGACACCATTAACAGTGGCGTTGCTATCTATGAATCAGTTGATGATGGGGCTGATTTTATTTTAAAGGATTTCAATAAAGCTGCTGAAAGGATAGATGGAGTAAAAAAAGAGGATATCGTTGGTAAACCGGTCACGCAAGTGTTTCCAGGGGTGAAAGAATTTGGGATTTTCACCGTGTTTCAACAGGTCTGGAAAACAGGAATACCAGAGTTTTTTCCATTAACTATCTATAAAGATGAACATAATCCGGGTAGTTGGCGAGAAAATTGGATTTATAAATTGCCAACTGGTGAAATCGTTGCTATTTATGATGATGTTACTGATAGGAAGAAAAATGAAGAGGCGTTAAAAGAAAGCAAGGAAAAATATAAACGATTAGTTGAAAAATCTCCGGATATTACATATATTTATGGATCCAAATCTGGGGGTATTTTTTGGTCGAATCGTGTAGAAGAGATATTAGGTTTTTCACCTAATCAATTGAGGAAAGATGCATGTCTTTGGACAAACTCTATTCATCCAGATGATTTACCAAAAGTTCAGCAAATCATCGATTCTGATGGTGATTTTGATACCTTTGACTTAACTTATCGGATAAAGGATGTTAGAGGTAATTATCATTGGTTCCATGATCGCAGCATATCAGTTAGAAAAGAAAATGGTGAGAAGATCATAGAGGGTTTGGCGACAGATATCACATCGAGAAAAAATATCGAACAACAACTTTTGGAAAGTGAAAAAAAATTAAAATTAAAGTTAGACTCTGTGCTTTCACCCGATGTTAAAGTGAAGACAGAAGATTTTGCAAATATTATTAATACTGAAGAAATTCAATCACTAATGGATGATTTTTATGAATTGACCCATATCGGTATTGCCGTAGTCGATATGAGCGGTAAAATTTTGGTTGCTACAGGTTGGCAAGATATCTGTACGAAATTTCACCGAATAAATCTTGAAACAAAAAGGAATTGTATTGAAAGTGATTTGTATTTATCACAACATGTAAAACCCGGAGAATATGTAAAATATAAATGTAAAAATAATATGTGGGATATTGCTACGCCAATTGTTGTTGGCGGAAAACGAATGGGGACTGTATTCCTTGGTCAGTTTTTTTATGAAGATGAGTCAATTGATTATTCCTTTTTTGAGCAACAGGCAGAACGGTATGGTTTTGATAAAAATGCATATATGGAAGCATTAGAAAAAGTTCCTCGATGGAATGAAGATACCATTTCCATCGTGATGGATTTCTATTCAAAGTTATCAGAAATAATTGCAAAATTAGGTTATAGCAATTTGAAATTGGCAAAAATGGTGGAAAAGCATAAACAGTCGGAAAAAAAATTACAAAAAGCTCATGAGCAACTGCAAGAAATAAATAAGAATCTAGAAGATATGGTCTCCCAACGAACTAAGGAACTTTCAAATGCTATCAAGATCAAAGACGAGTTCATTCATCAGCTCGGCCATGATTTAAAAACACCACTTGGACCATTAATCAGTTTATTACCAATCATTAAGAATCATGTAACTGAACCAAAAGATGAAGAGATGATAACTGTTATTCAACGTAATGTATATTACATGAAGAATCTTGTTAAAAAAACACTTGAACTTGCTCAATTGAATTCACCGAACTATTCGTTAGATTTCAATTCTTTTTCGCTAAAGAATCTTATTGGTGAAGTACTCGAGAAGAATAGTTCTCTTTTTGGAGATAATAATGTTAATTTGATAAATACGATTTCAGAAGATATGGAGGTTTACGCTGATAAACTTCGATTGGTTGAAGTATTTGACAACCTTTTTAGTAATTCAATAAAATATGCAAAAAATGATGTTAATGTGATTCTATCTGCTGAAAAACAGACTGACTCTGTTGTTATTTCAATACGTGATGATGGTGTTGGGTTGACCTCTGAACAGATAAAACATGTATTTGATGAGTTCTATAAAACTGATGAAAGTAGACATGATTTTGATAGTAGTGGCCTTGGTCTTCCAATATGCCGACGGATCATTGAGAAACATGGAGGCCGAATTTGGGTGGAAAGTGAAGGACCTCAAAGGGGTAGTATATTTTATTTTACCTTGCCTTTACATCCGTAGGATCTTATTATTGTACTTTTTTATTTTTTCGGTGGACGTTTGTGTCTTGAAACAAAAGTCTAAATTCTCAAAAGTCCCAAATCATAGGTAATAGGAATCTCATCTAACATTTTTTT
>CAYOTP010000070.1:0-7913 GCA_964406955.1 uncultured Thermoplasmatales archaeon
AAAGTGCAGCGGTCCATCCACCATCGATAACCAACGCATGTCCAGTCATATAATCCGATGCATTTGATGCTAAATAAATGATGGTTCCAATAAGCTCTTCTGATTTAGCATATCGGCTAAGAGGGACTTTTGTTTCAATCATTTCTTTAAATTCATCATCTTTTAGGTAATCTTCTGTCATATCTGTTGCAAACACACCAGGGCAGACAGCATTGACTTGAATATTGTGTTTTCCCCATTCAGCAGCAAGTGTTTTAGTAAATGAAATCACTCCCGCTTTACTAGCACTATATGCTACAGAAGACGCATATCCAGATAGCCCGGCTATACTTGAAATGTTTATTATTTTTCCAGATTGTTGTTCAATCATCTGTTTTCCTGCAGCCTGGGCGCAGAGAAAAACTCCATTAAGATTCACATCAATTACTTTTTTCCAATCATCCTCTGAAAAATCTTCTGCATTTGCTGATTTAAGAATTCCTGCATTATTCACAAAAATATCAATTGAACCAAACTGATCAATAGTTTTTTTAATCATAGTTTCTAAATCTGATTTATTAGAAACATCTACCCGTAAATCAAAGGATTTATTATCATATTCTTTAATTTCCTCAAGCGTATCTGAGGTATCTATCACATCAGTGATTACTACATGAGCACCGAATTTGGCTAATCCAACTGCCATGGATTTTCCCAATCCTCGTGCTGCACCTGTAATAATTGCAACTTTTCCATCTAAATTGAAAAGTTCTTTATTCATTTTCATCAAATCCATCAGATCTATTTGAGTTCTATTGGTTTGGATGATTGCCAAAGACCATGAATATTACAATATGCCATTGCTAGAATTGAACCTGGTTTTCCAGTTTTAAACTTGGTTGTTACATTATGATGTGTATAAATTGAACTAGTATCAGCCCCTTCCGTACTTGCTCCATGTGCATTAAATTCATAGCGTCCTAGATGATAAGGAAATTTTTCATTTTCTGGAAGAAAATAAAGTTCAATCCATTTTATGTGATGTTCAGTCGTATTTGGATGTGAGATTTCCTTTCCAAGACCAACGTTTACCTCGAATAATACATCTTTTGCAACTTCATCTGAACAATCAATGACTGGGACATGTTTTTCTTCTTTCCAATCTGCTTCCTGTAATAAACTATCTAATTTTTTTTCTATTTTAGTTTCCATTATTTCTCACCTTTCATTCATAAAATCTATATCTTCTAAAATGGCCTGAAGGTCTTCTTCGTGTTCAAGTTCATCCTCTAGGATATCTACGATTAGATTATACGTGACGTCATCTTTATTTTCAATGGTGTTCAATATGTTTTTATAAACATCAATTGCACATCGTTCCCCATCTAAATTTTGTTTAATGACTTTCGGGACATGCGGGTCTTTTGGTTCTTCATATCCACAGTTTGTTTTTTCATACCAACCTTTAGGATTCAGGATAGGAGTACCGCCAAGTTGTATAATTCTTTCTGCAAGTTTGGTAGCATGTTCATATTCTTCCTGTGCATGTTCTTCCAATTCTCTTACTGCTACACCCCTCATTGGACCTGTAGTAACCTTAGCTCCTATCCAATATTGATAGTGTGCTAACCATTCATCTGAATATGCTTTGTTTAATAGGTCTATCAACTTTTTAACATCCATATCTACGATTTCGATTGCTTTATCTCCCATATTTAATCACTTTCTATTTTGTTATTTCTTCTTTTTATTTCAATTCTTAATGATAATAAAACGTCTATTTAGATATAACTTAAAAACAAATTAAAAATAATTAATATTTAATGTCACATATGCGCCTAAACCATAACTTGCCACTCGATACGCTTATTATATTTTAATAATTTTTTTTTAAAACAGACAGATTTGTACCTAAAAACCTCATATTTTTAAAAAGGTCTTTACTGATTATAAATTAATAATCATTAGTTTTTCCTATTTTGATTTCTTGAATTTCCTTCTTATGATTCTATTGGAAGATCCGCTTTTTTCCAAGCAGTTAATCCTCCCAGAATATTTATTATGTTAAGATAGTTATGTTTTTTGAGAATACTACAAGCAATACCGGTCATTTTACCAGAGTTGCAATACACAACAATTGTTTTTTCTTTTGGTATATCTGAAAGATGTTTTTCAATTTCACCAACAAAAATGTTTTTTGAACCTTTGATGAAACCAGTTTTTTTTCTCATTGATTCTTCTCGAACATCAATAATGAAAAGTGAATCCTCCTCCATATTTTTATAAAAAGTTTTCACCGGCCACAATTTGAAAGAAGAAACATTTTCATTATTCAACGGCCAAGCGGAGAACCCATTTTGTAGATATCCTTTGATATTATCAAAACCAAGTCGAAACAAAAAACGAGTTACAGATTCTACACTTTGATTATCATCATCTATCAATAAAATTGGATTTTTGTAATCTAAAAACCATCCAGCAAAGAGTGGAATCCCATCTCTCCAAATATTTATGCTACCGGGAACATGAGATGACGCATAACTAATCGGATCACGAATATCAATGATTTGATTATTATCGTTCAAAAGTTCTTTAAAAGATTCTAAAGGTAGAGATGAAGGAAATGGAATTCGATGTCTTATTAATGGGCCTTTTTTGTTCATTTTTTCCATAATTGAAAAATATGGTGGCTGAAGATGTAATTCCTGATTTTTTTCAAAAATGAAATCCTGTTTCTTCATGTTTAACTGAGGATTCGTCTTTTTTTCAAAACCGATAGTAGTGTATTCTCTATCCCCAATGCTTTCTCCACATACTGATCCGCTTCCATGCGCTGGACAGACAATAACCTCGTTACCAAGTGGTAATATTTTGTGATGAATACTCTGATACAATTGTTCAGCTAAATACATCTTATCTTTTTCACCATACAGATCAATCCTTCCTGAATCTCCAGCAAATAATGTATCTCCAGTAAAAACTAAGAATTCTTTTGATGAAACTGCGTTATCTTTTACACTTATTGATATTGATTCCTCCGTGTGTCCTGGTGTTTCAAGAACAGTTAATTCAAGAGATCCAACAGAAAAGGTATCGTTCTCCTTAACTGGTGATCCATAACTAAAGGAGAGCCTGTTTCCATGAAAGATTGGCACATCAATTTCAGCATTGATTTCCATTGATCCAATAACATAATCTTCATTTCGATGAGTTTCAAATATATATTTAATTTTCACATCTTTTTTCCGAGCAATTTCCAAATAAATTTGAAAATCTCTTCTAGGATCAATGATTGCAGCTTCTCCGTTTGATCCGATCATATAAGAAAAATGTTCAAGTTTTTCTGATACAATTTTTTCTAGAAACATACGTATCATCTATATTAAAGCAATTAAATATTAACCAGGATATCATAAGTTACGGGTACTGGTTAAATAAACTTTTTACTCTACTCGCTGAAGTTATGGAATGAAACAGATATACCACACTTGCATATTATCATCGCCAATATTTCCCACTGAGTCCTCTGCAGTTACTGAGAGATCAAAAGTTCCAACATTTGGCCCAGTCCATCTAATCTCATGTACTTTAGCATTTTCATTATAACTTGCGGTTCCAAGTTTTTCACCATCAATAAAAACTTCAATAATCAAATTTTCACTTTCATCAATATCATCTTCCGTATAAATCTGCAATGGTCGAAGTCGAAATCCTCCAAAACCTACCGTGTCCGCAACAATACCAAATGAAGAAAATAATCTAATTCCTGAGAAATGAAAATATCCTTTTACAGGATTGACTATTTCAACCACCGGAGGTTCATCCTGAGAAGGATCTCTTACGATTAATGATTGAGTAATAGATCCTTGGATGCTACAATAAGCAATAACGGTTAATTCATCATCAACGACTGCCTGGACGTCATACTCATAAGCGAATTCAGATGATGTTGGTTGACTATCATATTTCTCGGTAATTATAAGTTCATCATTTCTTTTAATCTCAACCTTATTGATATAATGAACTGTAGGCGCCGGCGAGATATGAGTAATCGTAACTGATAAAGTTTCAGTATTGATATCATAATCTAAAACCATATCTTGTGGCGGATGAGCAATCGCCATACTTGAAAACATGGTGGCCAACAGAGTTAATACAACTAAATAATATTTTATCATTTACATCTCTCCTTTTAATTAACACTAATTTTTCTAATATCTCCAGACGATCCCGTCGGCCCTAATGTTGATTTACTTAACACGTATATTTCTCCTTGTGTGTCTTCTCCAAAAGACATTACAAATCTATTGAAATTAGATGACAAAAGATTAAATCGTTGCCAGTTCCCAGGTTCAACCTCTTTAAGATAAAACAAGCTTCCGCGAGGAAGAGTGAAACTTGAACTCCAATCTCCAAAGATGTATTTGCCTGTTAATTCAGGATTCTCCTTGCCCCTATATACATAACCGCCGACGATCGATCGACCGAGTGAATGACTGTATTCATGAATCGGATCTTCTAAACTATCAATATCGATTCCAAGTTCATCAGCTAATTCAGGATCATACGGATGAGTCCCTTCTAAAATCCTCCAACCATAATTACCCCCTTTTTCTACTATATTGATTTCTTCCCATTCGTCCTGTCCAACATCAGCCGCAAATAACTCATTTGTCTCTTTATCAAAAGAAAAACGCCATGGGTTCCGTAATCCAAATGCATAAATCTCATCGCGATTATTTGTTTCCACAAAAGGATTATCTGATGGAATTGTGTATGGCGTCTCGTTATCAATGTCTATACGAATAATTGAGCCAAGCATCGTTTCTTTATTTTGCCCGTTTCCAATTGATCCGTGTTGATCTCCTGCTCCACCACCATCACCTAATCCAAGGTAAAGGTATCCATCTGGTCCAAAAAGTAATTGTCCACCATTATGATTAGCTTCTGGTTGATCAAATCTGAGAATTACTCGTTCCGAGTCCAAATCTGCTCTATTTTCATTATTTGATACCTGGTATTCAGCAAGGACAGTCTCATGATTAATATTTTCACCAGACTTTGGAGAACTATAATACACAAAGAGTCTCCCGTTATTTTCATAATCTGGATGGAAAGCAAGACCAAGTAACCCTCGCTCATCATATGTAGGATCTAAATCAACGATTTCGTGTTTGATATCTAAGAATGGTTGTGAATGGAGTTTGCTATCTTGGATAACATAGATGACACCAATTTGATCAACGACAAATAATCTATCAGTCTCATCTTTTGGTGAAGTTGCATAAAGTGGAGAATTAAATCCCTCAGCAATAACCTCTAATGTAACAGTAAATTCTGGATTAATAGTAACAAAGAAAAGAAATAAGGATCCATCAACCGTTTTTCCAATAGAATCAACCATTATTTCTATAGATATATTACCAAAACCAAAAATAAAATCAGATTCAACTATGATTGTTTCCCCGGAATCAATAGCATCGATAATACCATCTTTGTTATCCTTAACGAAGCTGAAAGTGCCACCTTTAATATTGATACTCCAATGGACGTCAGATGCTGGTTCATCTCCAATATTTTTTATTTCAACAAGTACTTTTCCAAGATTGGAAGAAATATTACCAATTATTACCTCGGATGGAGCACTGCTAATTGGCTTTATTGGATCTATTCCTTTATCATATCCAATTTTTTGGTTGCCCAACTGAGTTGCCATCGTAGAAAAACCAGCTCCGATGCATAATGAGGTTACGAGAATAGTTAAAATAATTTTATTCATACTATAACTCGCCCCATCAATAAATTTGTTTTGTTTATTGCTTATTTTCATTTTTTTATTTCCTCATATTTTTTCATTGTTGAAGAAATTCTTCAATTCGTTTCAAACGCTCTTTTTTCTCAATTTTTTTCTTGATTGGGTTCCAGTCTTCATATAATTCTTTATGAAAAACTGGTTTTTTTATTTGGTAAAGAATGCCGATGGGTAGTTCCGTATCCATTTTTTTAACAAGCTTAATTGCTTCTTCATGACTTTCTGCGGGTGTTTGAACAACTTTGGTTACTTCATTATAAAGATCATATGTATTATTGAAAACAACGCTGGGCTGTAATACGTCAACGATGGAAAATCCCTTATGTAAAACGGCTTTTGTTATAATTTCTGATAAATGATCAACGTTTCCTGCGTATCCTCGGCCGACAAAACTTGCTCCAGATTCCAAAATCACACTTAGAGGATTTAACGGACTCTCTACGTTTCCTTTAGGCATTGATGGTCCTTTAAACCCTTTTTCACTAGTAGGTGAAAACTGTCCCGTAGTTAGTGCATAGGTTCCATTATCATGAACAACTACGGTAATATCTGCATTTCTTTTTGCTGCAAAAATCATATGAGCAATTCCTTCACCATAGGCATCGCCATCACCAGCAAAAGCAACTACTTTCAAATCAGGATTTCCAAGCTTTATTCCTTGTGCTGTTACCATACTTCTCCCATGGATAGAATATAATCCATTTAAACTAATATAATCAAAAATTTTACCATGACAACCAATGCCACTTGTAATTACAATGTGGTCTTTTTTTACATTATTTTCATTAAGTTTCTTAACAGTTTTTTTCATTGCATTTAAAATACCGAAATTCCCACATCCTGTACACCATGTAATTTCAGCATCAGTTGATAGGTCCTTGTTCATTATTTCACCTCTTTTAATTTTTCACTTAATTCAATTGGATTAAAAGGTCGTCCATCAAACTGTCGAATGGAAAGAGATGGTTTAATTCCAACAATTTGTGTTAATAGATGCTCAAGTTGCCCGGTACAGTTCTGCTCGACAATAACTGATTCTTTTCCTTTATATTTCTTTAGATTCCATATAGGAAACGGCTGAAGATAAATAGGCTGTACAACCGTTGCGTTCATTTTTGAATAATCAAGAGATTCTAAAACACTCATAGTTGTTGAACCAAATGTAAAAACAATTGGAGATCCCGACCCATAAGTATTAACTGTTTTAATGTTCTCTTTAATATACAATTTTAAACTTTTAAATTTCTTATAACGTTTCTCATGCATCTCTTTAATCATATTACGTTCTTCAGTGGTAAACCCAGATGTATCGTGTTCATAACTATTCCATTTAATTGATTGGTCAGAGGGAGGAAAAAGTAATGGTGAAACTCCATTTTTAGTATTACGATAGCGATGATAATTTTTACTTTTTGAAATAGATGGTTTAGACCAACTTGTATTATATGGTGTCATGTCAACACTTTTTCTACTCTCAATAAGATGTTTTTCTGATAATAGAATTCCCGGTGTTTGAAAACGCCAAATTAGGTTCAAGAGCTCTGCAGTAAGATAAAATGCTTGCTCAACACTTCCGGGTGAAGCAACTATTCTAGGAAACTCTCCTTGTCCAGGGTATAAAGAATATAATAATTCCCCCTGTTCGGTGTATGTTGGAACACCTGTACTAGGCCCAGGCCGCTGACCAAGTAAAAACAATACTGGTGATTCGATCATGCCTGCAAAAGAAAAAGCTTCCTGCATTAAAGAAAAACCACCACCACTAGTTCCCACCATGGATCGAGCACCAGTTATGCTTGCTCCAATGGCCATGTTAGCAACTGCAATTTCACTTTCAGGTTGAACAGATACAACACCAAGTTGCTTACCATTGTGTGCAAAAAAATGTAATAATGGGGTAGATGGTGTCATTGGATATGCAAAGTACATATCTAGACCAGCTGCAACTGCACCCAAACTGATAGATTCTGCTCCTGAAATTGAAACCTTTGTCTTTTTTCCCTGTTTCAAGTCAATCTTTTTATTGACCATATCATCTATTTTATCGTATATGGTATGCGCATAACTGATATTTTGCTCAACGTTTTTTTTGTATTCTTTTTTAATTATGCTATCAAGTGTG
>CAYOTP010000071.1:0-7875 GCA_964406955.1 uncultured Thermoplasmatales archaeon
GATATCAAAGCTGATTGGGATGAAGCCTAGCTAAAATAATATTGTCCCAAAGCCGCCTTTTGACAATAGATGGTTTAATTTATTGAATCAAGAAAAGATGTAGATTTTTTATTCAGGTTCTAGGGTATATTATCTTGTTTTATGTGAAAAGACTTTAGCAGACTGTATTTCATTAGGATATTAACGATAGCGAAATGTTTAAAAACTGATAATCATCTAAAAAGATATCATGCTTTCAAACGAAGCTATTAACCTTGCTGCATTTATTATTTTCATAATCTGTATATTAATTTACACTGTAAGATTATTATATGGAATCAAGAAACCGTGCTGGGGAAAAAGAGGATTTTTAAACATATTTTATAGTCTGTGGGTTAGAAGAATGACCAATTCAAAAGAAACGATTATTGCAGTTCAGACCCTAAGAAATCTGATTATGGCAACAACGTTTTTATCATCATCGATGCTTCTTCTTTTAGGTTTATTAATCAGAATTCCATCAAATGGATTTGACGGATTGATTAATTTGGCTGCAACTTCAACAGAAGCTATTGCACAGTATAAACTACTTCTTTTTGTTGCAGTCGTTGTTTTTTCGATAATTATGTTTCTTTTGTCTCTACGACAAATGGTTCGTTTTTCCATTTTGATAGGTATACCGGTTGAATATATAGAGAATATTACAGAAAATCAAATAAAAACTAAAAATAGACCGGGGTCAAAATGTTATATTAACCCAGAAAAATTAAGGGAAGATGTTTTTTTAAGGGCAATGAATCGATTTACGTTTGGTCTGAGGGCTGTATTTTATGGTATTACTACGATATTATGGTTCCTCAGTGTTTATGCATTTATTATAGGAATCATCAGTCTTACAGTGTTTCTTATTTTTTATCATGATGCCGAACCTCTCAACGATGAATTACCCATATAGGTATCAATAATTGAAATAAATTGCTTAATTGCCATCATTAATCAAAAATTCATTGAAAAAGAAATTTTTTTTCATTATTTATGCCCGCATCGGGATTCGAACCCGAGTAGAAGCCTCCGCAGGGCTTCAGGATATCCAAGCTACCTCATGCGGGCAATCAACCACTTATGTGAACACCATGAATACAAACACAATATTTTAGCATTGTTCTTTTGAAATTGCAAAAAATTGAATTAAATAGGATTTTTTTTGTATATCATAATAGAACTAGATATTATTTTATGATGTCTACCAGTGCAACTTTTTCCAGTATCAATTGAAATTTCTGATCTTTTCGAACTGATTTTATCGATTCTTTTTTTATGCCAAACTTTGAAAGCATAGTTTCATCAGGTTCAATAACTGAGTCGTCTCTTTTCAAATGAAACTTATCTAGGAAATTATCAATAATGGTATAAATTGGTTCATGCTTATTATCAGAAGTTAAAAATATTATAACAAATAAGTTATTTTCCTTCTTTAAACCCATTTTAGAAATTGCATGTTTTATTTGTCTTTCCCCTGCAGCATATAATAATAATTCCATTTCAAAGGAATGTGTTGAAGCAGTATTCTGATTTAGTGCTCGTTTTGCATGTTCAAATGCTGAGATGAGATGGTCTTTACCAAAAACAACTGTAGCATCCATAACTTGAATTTTAATATTATATTTTTCTGCAAAATCATTGATTTGATTGATGAAATCATCCACTGATGAAATTGTTCCTTTGCAACCTATTATTTTAAGATCATAATTTATCATTATCTTCCTCCGAAAAATTAAAGAGTTTTCCATCATGAAACTGATTCTGTATCCCAAGCTGATTTTTGATACGAGATGCGATTCCAGGACCAATTGTAGGAATAAAGCTTAGATCTTCAATTGATGCTTTACGGAGTGATTCCAGATTTTGGAAACCAGCTTTATATAAGTTTCGTGCACGGACTCGGCCAATACCTCTTAATTCAATTAAACTAAGCAATTCTTTTTTACAGCCATATTCTACACGTAAACCAAGTCCAGTTAAATATGAGACTGCATCAAAATAATACATTCGAGCAAATTCCCTCATTGCGTGAACAAGCCAATGAACAGTTTGAACGATACCATGGATATCTCCTGGTCCCACTCCATATTTTCCTATTAAATCATCCTCAGTTCGTTCCTCGACCCAATCTCTTAGTAATAATGCTGTTTTAAAATCTGAGAGGAACCATTCAAAATTATCTTCAAAAGAAGAAGGAGGATCACAGAACAATTGATCCTTACAACTTTGTAGCATCATTTCAACCCATGTATCGCTTTTTCGTAAATACAATGATCGTACATCTGGAGTTGAACAAACAGTTTGAAGAACTGCAATCTCTGAAGGTAACTTGCTTGTTGTTTCTGCAGTTATGAGTGCTTTTTTTAGTTCAACTGCAGAAAGTGGATCGATATATAATGAAGATGTTTTCATACCAAAGATAGTAGCTTCATAACGAGAATCTATTTCAGATATAAACTCATTTTGAATCAAAAAATCAATGGTTTCATCTACTTCATCTTCCAACGTATAGATCTCAGCTTGATATGCATAAAATGTGCTTTCTATAAACCGTTTAACATCTTCATTTGTTTGAACAAAACCAGTGGCAATTGCAGCGAGTAGATGCATGCGAAGTGCAGCCTGGCTACCAAGTTTTGAATAAATCGGTTCTGTTTGCCCATGAATATATCTAAAAAGAATCATTTCTTTTTGGCCTGCATCTTTTGCAATGGTTATTGCTTCACCTTCAGTATCATATTTTGGCCGACCTGCTCTACCAGCTTGTTGTTTATATTCAAGAACTGGAATGGGTTTCATCCCAAAATTTACATCATATCTCCAAAGATCTCTAATTATGACCCGTTTTGCTGGAATATTTACCCCTGCAGCAAGAGTGGGTGTGGCAATGATACATTTAATTAGACCATCTTTGAATGTTTGTTCGACAAAACGTCTTTGATAACTTGCAAGGCCTGCATGGTGAAATGAAGCACCCTTTTTTATACAAGAGAGAAGCGCTTTATCTATAGAGGTTTGTTCAGTATGTTTGGACAAAAAATCATTAAGTCGATCATTAAGGTCTTTTTGTTCATTATTGGTAAGAAAATCCTTGGTGACATTTCCTAATTTCCGTGCGACCGATGCAGTTGATCTCCGCGTATTTACAAATATCAACACTTGACCTTTTGCGGACAACGATTGAACAACCAGGTCAGCTAAAGCTGATTTATTCTTTTTCTTTAATTTTTCTGTCTCACCATTATCATATGTTATGCTAGAACCTTGCAGCACTCCTTCTTTTAATGGAACGGGCCGCCATTCAGATTCTACAAGTTTTGCGTCTAGCCAAATGGACAATTCAGTAGCATTCTGAATAGTTGCAGATAATCCAATAATCTGAGTTTCAGGATTTAATGATCGAAAACGGGCAATGAGAACTTCTAAGGTGGGTCCTCTTGTTGGGTCATTGATAAGATGTATTTCATCTATGACAAGGACAGATACTTCATACACCCAACTTACCTTATGTCGTAACAATGAATCTGCTTTTTCAGATGTGCAAATAATGATGTCATATTGTGCTAGACGTGAATCAGATTCATCCAGATCTCCTGTGGATATACCAACTTTAAACCCTGCTTTTTCAAAGATTTTCAAATCTTCATATTTTTCTCGAGCAAGTGCAATGAGTGGAACAACATACAATGCTTTTCCTCCGCGGGAAATTATTCTATGAAACATCGCAATATAAGCAACAAGACTTTTTCCACTTGCTGTTGGAATTGCAAGGAGAACGTTTTCATCGTTTAACACATGCTTTATTGCTTTCTCTTGAGGTGGATATAAGGATGAAATTCCCTGTAAGTCTAAGATTTCAAGAATTGAATTATTTAATGAAAGATTTGAAATATTCATGGTTTTTCAATGATGGTAACAATGTTTTGAGTCAAAAACTTTATTCATAACTAGTAACTTATCCCCCTTTGATAGTATGGGCCGAAGACAAACCATGCAGGAAAAATATAAACAACAAATGAAAGCATATCGGAAGAAAAAAATGAAAACGGATAACACTCCATTTCTTCCCCAAGATGAACAAGTATATGTTATGAATTCGTTGAATCCTGAAGAGAAATTAAAAGCAGAAGTTTTAAAAACCACAGAAAAACAACATCGTCAGATTATTACCAGTCTAGCCTGTCCCGTTTGTGGAAATGGTATGTCATGGGATACTAAGTGGGAAGCATTTATTTGTAAAAAACATGGGAAAAAGGCGATTTATGAAATTGTGGATACTGATTAATCTGAAGAAAGAAAAATTCATTTATTATGATATAACTATCGGTAACAAAATAACATAGTCTAATATAATAAAGAGCATAAAGGTGTTGTAAAAATAAACCATACTTTGCGAAGTTGAAAAAAACAAAATGTATTTAAAAAAACCTAAAAATATACAAGGAAACGAGGAGTAACTATGAAAGAGCTAGCTGAAGTGAGAACATTAAAGGTAAATAGATACATCATCATCGATGATGAACCCTGTAAAATTGTGAGCATTTCTACATCTAAACCCGGGAAGCATGGAGAATCAAAAGCTCGAATTGAAGCTATTGGCGTTTTCAATGGACAGAAAAAAAGTATTGTCAGCCCAGTAACTCATAAGGTTCATGTTCCCATTATTGATAAAAGAAGTGCTCAAGTTGTCTCTATTATGGGAGATAATGTTCAATTGATGGATCTAGATACATATGAAACGTTTGAGATGCCGATACCTGAAGAATATAAAAACGATCTTGAACCAGGTAAAGATATCCAATACTTACAAGCTTTAGGACGTAAGAAAATCACCCGTGTATAAAACCAAACATTTTTCATCTTTGTTTTATTCACTCTATGTAAAATGGTAAGTGATTTTCCAGAAGACATTCCGTCTTATTTTGCCGATGCGGAAGCAACCTTTAATGAAAGTGACATCGTGATTTTTGGTGTTTCCTTTGATAAAACATCTAGTTTTCGATCGGGTTCTTATTTTGGCCCTGACGCCATTAGAAAAGCTAGTTGGAATTATGAACCATATAATATTATGACTGATGTGAATATTAAAGATTATTTGATTCATGATTATGGGAATCTGATCATCCAAGACGAGGATACTGCTTTAACGGTATTTAACAAAGTAAAAGATTTTTCAAAAAAAATCTATGGATTGGGAAAAATACCTATCATGCTAGGGGGTGAGCATACACTGTCAGCTGCAAATATTGTTTCATTACCAAAAAATAGTATAGTCATTATTTTTGATGCTCATCTAGATTATCGGGATAGTTATCTAAATGAAATGTACAATCATGCTTGTGCCATTCGTAGAATTCATGATCATATACCCGGTGATCAAATCTATGTTCTTGGATTTCGTTCAGCTGATAAAAAAGAATATGAAGAAGCAAAACGTGATCATATTAACATGTATACCGCTAAAAATATTTTATCAGCGGGAATTGATCAGGTGTGTTCAGAGATTCAAAAGAAAATGTTAGATAACCCGCTCTATATTAGTGTTGATATTGATGTTTTAGATCCTTGTTACGCACCAGGTACCGGTACGCTTGAGCCTTTTGGTCTTTCCCCGGGAGATATTCTTCATTGTATTGATACGTTTTCTTCTTTTATCCACGGATTTGATCTAATGGAAGTTTCACCCTTATATGATTCTGGTCAAACTGCATTTCTTGCTGCAAAACTTGTTAGACATACCTTGGACAAAATTTGCTTAGAAAATGATGCTATAAAATCTTCATGTTTTAGATAAGCTAATTTTCCCAATAGATGACTTTTCTCACATTGCTCTTTTTTTATGATTTTAGGTAGGAAACGTTGATCTCTGCCGTTTAAGGGGGATTTCTTCTCAAAAATCTAAATTTTTTGTAATTCACACAACTTTTCATTTTTGAAAAATTTTAAATACCTTAATCTACTTACTAAAAAGTGAAAAGGAGAAGCAAGGAGGGAAGGACAACATTTTTTGTTGTAAGTTTGTCCCCTATATTACACAAACCTTTCCTCCTTACATCTTACTTTCTTTAGCTTGATATGATCTTTTTGTTTTTTGCAATCTCTGGATTCATGAATCCATCTTTTTTGATTACAATCATTTGTTCAAGCAATTGGGAATCAATTAGGTTTCCGTCTAGATTGGTATTTAGTAACTCGTGGTATTGTTTTGCTTTACGAAGATTTTCTGCATAGAATACAAGCATTGCATCAAAGATGCCATGGAGCCATAGTGTATCTTCTATTGTTATGGAATATTTTTTCGCTAGTTTCTCTAGTTTTCCAGAAACAATGTCTTTTTCAAGTTGATTGTCTACTGGTAGATGTTTGAGTTTTATTAGAAGGACGTATCCTTTTCTATTCATTTTTTCGTCATTTACGCGAGCGTGATACCCCCAAATTGTTTTGGTTTTTTCCAGTCTTTTAATGATGCGCCATGCTTTTTGTCTGGAAAAACCACATTTTTTTGCGATTCCTCCAATACTTGCATTTGCATTTTCTTCCAATGCTTTAATTACCTTTTGTTCATCTTTGTGGATTTTTTCTCTACTACTTTTTGCCATAGTTGTCTATTCCTCCATAGTTTAAAGAAATTCTAAATTATTTTTTTCCATTTTTTTGTTGTTTATTCGGAATCGATATTTGTTATATCTTATACTAATGGCAACCATTTTATCATATTTATACGTTTCATTATAATAGGTAAATAAAAGGTTTAAATCCGGTTAAATTTAATTTTTAGGCATTGGGCAAAAGGTAATAAGACTAATGTTTTTTCATAATTTAAGATTTCTTATGAAACAAGGTCCTCTCTTTGTGTTGTTTATCTCCATTATCGGTGTATCATTTGCCGCAGTTATCATTAGAACATGCACAGCTCATCCACTGATCATCTCATTTTATCGGTTATTATTCACAACGATTCTACTTTTTTTGTTACTTATTGCTGTTCCTTCATTTCGAAAAGAATTCAGAAAAATCACCCTGAAAGAATTTTTATTTATGGTAGTTATTGGTATTGTACTTGCACTTCATTTTACATTTTGGATAACCTCTTTAAGTTACACTTCTGTAGCAAGTTCTGTTATTCTTGTAACATCCCATCCTATCATTGTAGCACCATTATCATTTTTATTTCTGAAAGAAAAAATCTCCTCAATAAACATTATGGGAATTGTAATTTCATTGTTTGGTGTGAGCATCCTTGTCTTTGGAAATTACGGAAATGGTTTTGATGAACAAATGACACTATATGGCAATCTCTTAGCTTTTTTTGGCGGTGTTGCTGCAGGCTTTTATATCTTGGGGGGAAGGTATATGAGAAGAACAGTTTCCGTCATCAGTTATGCAACCATAGTTTATGCGATAGCTACGGGAATTATTCTCAGTTTTATCATTTTTTCACAAAAGAAGTTATTTGACATCACACAAAATGATATTGTGCTCATATTTATTATGGCTATTTTATCTGGTATCGGGGGCCACACTTTATATAATTGGTCCTTAGCTCATGTGCGAGCTTCACTAGCCTCTGTTGCACTATTGGGTGAACCAATTATTTCATCTCTGTTGGCCCTCATTATCCCTTGGATTAATGAAATTCCCACACAATGGACGATTCTTGGTGGAGGGGTAATTTTAACTGGTGTTTATTTAGCTGCCCGTGAGAAAAAACTTCCACTGATTAAATAGATCGAACATGCTCAATAACGTATGGAATCTAACATATTTTTTTTGAAAATATCGTAAAATTCCTGTAGTTGATTTGTATATATCTTCAATTGATTTGGGATGCACTTGCTAATACGTTGGATGGTT
>CAYOTP010000072.1:0-7788 GCA_964406955.1 uncultured Thermoplasmatales archaeon
GGTGCTTTCATCCCCTCTCTTTCAAAAGGGGACTTCCCGCACTATAAGTTAAAAATGAATATCTTGAATTAGTTTTCTTAATGAAATTTATGGTCTGTTTTCTCAGGCATCTCCAATTGTTCAGGGTGAAGTAATCTTTTTTCCACGCCATCTTTTAATAACCCAATTTTATCGCCTTCAACAACACGATGATCAAATGTTCCACTGAATGGAAGCATGGGGCGAATGGTAATTTCACCATTGACGACAACTGGTTTCTCCATTATCTTTCCCATTGCAATAGTTGCAGGAAGATTAGAAATAGGAAACAAAGAAAGATATCCAGTGGACAATCCAAAAACACCAATATTTGAAAGTGTAATACTCCCAAAAGGATTTGATTTTAGTTTTAAAAATGGTAAACGAAAACCATTATCAACAACCCACCATTTAATGAACTTTACCACCCATTTTCTAAATGGCCACGGTATTTTTGCAATTGAATATTGAATTCCATAAGCTTTTTTTTGTCCCGAATACGTTTTTTCAAGTTTTTTTTGTTGATATTGAGCAATTTCCGTAACTGTCATTTCCTGAGCGTTTGGAATAACAATTCCAGTAACGTTTTTTCCAGCTTGAGCTACAGCAATGAAAACACTTGCATCATCTCTTTGTACAAGTTTTCCTCTTCGAACTAAACAATTCATCTCCGGGACGTCATAATAGAGTGCTCTGGATAATGCTGCAGTAACCACATTTGTAACAGTGATACGTTGACCTTCTGCCTTTCTTTTTTCAATAAAAGATAAGATTGGTGTTGCATCTACTTCATAAGTGCCATAGACCTTTCCGTCTTTCGGAGGTCCATATATAGAAATCGCTGTTTTTCTCCAGGGACTCGTTTTTATTTTTTTTGTCATGAGGCTTTGCTCCACTAAATCGTTTGTAAATTATCATATAATCATTATCTATATTTTATATCTTACTTGAAACAAAGTATGATGACTTTATTATTTGAAATATTTATTGGCCATATACTAGTAAGAAAAAACACCATTACACCTAAATTGAAGAGGAATAAGAATTATTTGAAGATACTTACCTTGTTTTGCATTGTCTCAGTTAATCGCTCACTTCCACAAAAAGGACATCTTTTTTCATTTGATAATTTTTGATAAATAATGGGTTTAAAAAAAATGCTACTACAATCTTCACATAACCATTGAATCTGCTGAGATGATTCTTTTTTTGCTTTTTTATTTTTCCTAGTGGACGTTGTCTTTTTTCTCTTAGGTATACTTACACCATCCTAATGGATATAGATTCCGCCGTTTACATTAATTGTTTCACCAGTTATATAACTTGCTAAATCTGAAGATAGAAAAAGACAAACGTTAGCAACATCTTTTGGATCTCCCAATCTATGAAGAGGAATCTCATTTATTCTTTCTTGGCGTTGTTTTAACGAATAATTTGAAATAATGTCTGTATCAATTGTTCCCGGAGCTATTGCATTAACTAATATTTTATCTTGAGCTAATTCTAGTGATAAACTTCTCATTAAACCAAGTAAGCCAGCCTTGGATGTGGCATAATCTGCACCGTGTGATGTTCCTTTGAAGGCCAACTGAGATGAGATGAAGATGATTCGACCATTATGAGGCATGAATGGTAAAACTTCTTGGGTTAAACTGAATGCTGAATGTAAATTCACATTCAGTACCCGATTCCATTTTTCTTTATTGATTTCTTTAAACTTGTGTCGAAGGTAGATTGCTGCGTTATGAATTAAGATATCAATGGTTTTTCGTTTTGATACAAGCTTTGAAACCATATTTTTTACATCATCCGTATTGCTAATATCACCTTGAAGAAGCATTCCAGATTTTTTAGGGTTTTTTAATGAATGAAAAGTTTCCTCGGCGGCTTTTTTATTGGATACATAATTTAATCCTACAAAACATCCTTGTTTAACAAAGTCCTGTGCTATTGCTCTTCCAATTCCTCTAGATGCACCTGTGACCAAAGCTGTTTTATCTTCTAACATGCTACAAAAAAACCAGTTGATAGTGTTTAAATATTGTGTTTTGTTTTTACTGGCGATGATAAAAAACCATGACTCTTTTTAAATTGACCCAATATAAAAAAATTCTTGAAAATGATGATTTACCGTCCTTTTTAAAAACTAAATATGTTCCGGTAACATATGATAAAAGTGATTCGCTTAAAATAATGTGGGAAATCCATGATACTGCTCTTAGTAAAATGAAAGTTTTAGATACAAAACCTGATATATCCTTGCTTGATTTAAAGATTGATATTGCAAAGAAGTTGTTTTCTGATTGTATTTTTTGTGAGCATCGCTGCCATGTAGATAGAACTATGGAAAATGGAAGATGTAACGTGAATATTCCCTTGATTTCATCAGATTTCATTCATCGAGGAGAGGAATCATTATTCACGCCGTCTTTTACCATCTTTTTTTCAGGTTGCAACTTCAATTGTATATTTTGTCAGAATTATACAATTAGTCAACATCAAAATGGATTTTTTATTGAACCTAAACAATTGGCACAACGAATAAACGATGCTCAAAAACATGGTGCTATTAACGTAAACTGGGTTGGAGGAGAACCAACTCCTCATATTTGCTATATTCTGGAAGTATTAAAGGAGTGTGATACGATTTTACCTCTGCTATTCAATTCAAATATGTATTGTTCTACTGAAACTTTGAACCTTCTATGTGGAATCGTTGACGTGTATCTTACCGATTTTAAGTTTGGAAATGATGTTTGCGCAGAACAATTGGCAGGTATATCAAATTACATTCAGATTGTACAGCGAAATCATCTGCAGGCAAAAAAACAAACTGACGTTTTTGTTAGACATCTCTTGATACCGAATCATGTGAACTGTTGTTCTAAAGTCATCCTTTCATGGATTTCAACATATCTATCAGCTGTTCCAATCAATATAATGGATCAGTATTATCCTGCATATAATGCAAAAAAGATATCTACAATAAATCGACCTCCTTCAGAATCGGAAATTCAACAAGTACTTAGTTATGCCAATTCACTAAATATTTCACTATTTGATTAGTGAAAAAATTGAGGATGTATATCATTAATTAGCTAAATTTTGGGGTTTGGAGGATAACTGATCAGTTTTGTAACAACTGGTTTTTTGATAGTTTTTTGATAATTTTTTTTAAATATTATCTTTTAAATTGTGGAATTTCATGAATTAAATGGAAAACTATAAGTGCAACTTTTGTGTTTCTTATTGTTGTGTGAGGATGTACCAGTTAAATACTAAAGTTATTGGAATAAATGCAGGAAAGATTTGGGAAGTTCTTCATCAGAAACAATCATTGACCAAACATCAGCTTATGAAAAAAACTGGATTGGATGATGAAAATTTTCATCAAGCGATTGGTTGGTTGGCCCGTGAAAACAAGGTTCATAAAGATAGTGAGTTTTATTCCCTATCTGAAACTAATCTTACTTCAATGATTGGACCTGTTGCAGGAATTGTCTATTCAGTTCTTGAAGATTTAAAAGAATCTGTGGGGGGACTTGAAGAACTCACCAGATTGAATGCTGATGAGTTTAACTTAGCTATTGGTTGGTTAGCTCGAGAAGGGCATTTTCAAACTTCAGAAGAAACACAAGTTATTGATACTGATTTCCCATCTTTTGATGAACAAGTTCAACGGTTACATGGAGAAATTGAAGATTTATCTGATGAAGTGGTTGCAAGGAATCATATTATTTGTGAATTGACAAGGCAATTAACTGAAACTCAAACAAAATATATCCGGGAACTTGACGTCATCGAACAGTTAAATATGAAAATTCAAAAGGATCAACCTCTGGTTTCAAAGGAGGATTGTATCTCCGAATCAGTCCAAAAGATTCAATTTTTAGATGAAGAAGTTAAACATCTTCATAATGAATTAATGTCCAGAAATCATATTATCAGTGAATTATCTCGCCAATTGACAAATACGCAGACAACTGTTATTACTCAGGCTGATAAACTGCAGCGTTTGCACGTTTCTGCTGACAAAATTCCTCCTTCGGCATCTGGATCGGTTTCAGAATCGTTAAGAAAGCGAGTTAATCGTATAACTCAATTGCAAAAATCACTTGATGTAAATCCACAGAATGTGTTGATTTCTGAATCGAAATTATATGATGTTGAAAGTCCAATACTTGACATATCAAGATCACAATCTGTTTCTGAAGATGAACTTCGCGAAGCATTAAACGTACTTCATGAAGATATTGATCATATGATTGGTCAGAAAAAAGCAGTGTTGAATCGTGAGGATCATTCATAATTCATTTTTGATATTTTCAGATTGGGAATCGTTACCCTTTTTACTTAACATTAATTTGTTATTAAATAAAATATGTTTATTATCAAAATTTACGGTGTTTAAAAAGATTGATTGGTGAAAAAAAATGGATATTGATGAATTGATTTCCAAGAGGAAAAGTGTACGATCGTTTCAAGTCACTCCGGTTTCTGAAGATATCTTAGAATCTCTTGTTGACACCGCACGTCAGGCTCCATCATGGATGAATAAACAATGTTGGCATTTTATCATTGTAACCAACACCTTACGTATTGTAGATATTGCCAAAACTTCGATTACGAATCGATGGTTGAAACAAGCCCCGGCTCTTATTTTGGTTTGTGCTGATCCTCATCTCAGTGGTACAAGAGATGGTTTGTCATATTATCCTGTTGATGCTGCTATTGCAATGGATCATCTTATTTTATCAGCTACTGCTAAAGGTTTAGGGACCTGTTGGATTGGTAGTTTTAATGAGGAAAAAATTAAATCAATCTTAGATATTCCGCCACGAATTCGTATCATTGCATTTACTCCAATAGGCTATGAAAAAGAAAACAAGAATCTTTCAGCACGTTTCCGGTCAACTATTGTACAAAGTGTCAAAAGAAAATCTCTTACTGAGATCTGCCATTGGGAGCAATGGTAAATTGAATTGACCTAATATTTTTTTGCGAAGGGTTCTTAAGAGAAAACAGATTCATCTTTTTCCTTATGCCATCGATTAATGAAAACGTTTTTGATATCATGTATGAGCCTCTTGCAGGTTCAAGTCTGAGCAATCTTTTACGATTAACCGCTCAGAATAAGTTTCATATTAGTTTTCGGTATTTCCCTCGATTCAGTTATGCGCTTTTAATGAGTTCAGTTCTTTCTTTTTTTCGCTTAAAAGAATCTCTTCTTGAATCAAAAAATATTCAATCCACCGAGATATCAGAGGATCCTATTTTTATTATTGGTCACTGGAGGAGTGGTACTACGTATTTACATAATGTGCTTTCGCTAAATACCGCTTTTGGGTATTGTTCAACATTTCATGCCACCCTCCCCCATGTTTTTTTACAAAGTGAAAAGCTTCTTAAACCACTGCTTTCGGCAAGTATTCCTTCTAAAAGACCAATGGATAATGCAGCAATGGGTCCAGACCTCCCTCAAGAGGAAGAATATGCCATTGCAAATATCATTCCTGATGGGTATTATAATGGATGGTGTTTTCCAAATATGATGGATAGATACATAGACCATGTGGTTATTGATGAGGCGTCTACTTCTTATCGAAAGGAATGGATGGAAACGTATTTGTTTTTCGTTAAGAAATTAACCTATTATCATCAAGGAAAACAATTACTGTTAAAGAATCCTGCACATACCGCTCGACTGTTAACTCTAAAAAAGATGTTTCCAAAGGCAAAGTTTGTTCATATTTCAAGAAATCCCTATGAGGTTTATTATAGTATGAAAAAATTTATGAGCATTGTTCTACCAAGGTATTGTGTACAAAGGATCCCATCTTCAGAAATGATGAAACAAAAGATTTTTTCGATGTATACTAAATTGTATCAATCATATCTTAAACAGAGATCTTTTCTTTCTTCTCAAGATCTCATTGAAATTTCCTATGAGTCATTCATAATTGACCCACTAACTCACATTCATCGGATTTACGATCAATTCAATCTAGAGTTGGATATTGACACAGAAATTGAAATGAAAAAGTATCTTAGTAAACAGAAAACTTTCAAGCGAAGCAATTATGCTATGACACAAGAGTTAAAAAATGAAATTTATGATGAGTGGAAGTTTGCATTTGATTCCTTTCATTATTCGAAATAAAAAAAGGGAGTTGTGTACCCCTTTTTACCTCCATGGTTTTTCAATTATCTATGGATAAAGAAAAAAAAAATTATTTTTTTAATCGTTTCTTCATAAAAGCTTCCATTTTGTTAAATGCATCTTCCAATGTTTCCATCGGAGGTAGAATGACTGCTCGGAAATGGTTTTTTCCATAAGTTGAACAAAATCCAGATCCATGAACGACCAAAACATTAGTTTCATGCAACAAGTCCAATACAAAATCTTTATCTGTTTTCCAAATTTTTGTATTCATTGCCTCAATCTTTGGAAAGATATAGAAGGCACCTTCGGGTTTTGCCGTAGAAATACCAGGTATTTCATTTAATCTTTTATAGGCAAAATCACGTCGTTTTTTAAGTTTGTTATTTACTTCTAAAATATGATCCTGAGGGCCATTCAATGCAGCTATACCTGCTTTCTGACACACAGAATTTGCACAAAGCCTAGACCGGGCAATTCGCATGAATGCATCTTGAATGTTGTCTAATTCACCGGAATCCTGATGAAACATTAAATATCCAAGTCTCCATCCAGGTACGAGATATACTTTGGAAAATCCATTAAAGGTAATAATTGGAACATCTTTACCCAAGCTTGCAGTAGCAATTTGTTTTTCGGAAAACGTCAAATCATCATAAATTTCATCGGAAACAAGAGGAATATTATATTCACCAGCAATATCGATGATTTCTTTGATGATTTTTCTAGTATACAATGCTCCTGTAGGATTGTTTGGATTGATAAGAACGATTGCTTTAGTCCGATTGGAGACCTTACGACGAATCTGATCAACATCTGGCTGCCATCCTTCTTCTTCAAGACAACGATAGGGGATAGGTAATGCATCATTGACTCTTGTGATCAGCTGATATTGGGGATACGTTGGTCCGGGGATGAGTAATTCATCGTTTGGATCCAATGATGCTTCTAGAAGAATTTGCAATGCTTCAGTGACACCAGTGGTAACACAGATATCATTTACAGTATAAGAAACATTATTTCGGTTTTTCTCCCTTTGCACTATTGCTTCCCGTAATTCCAGATATCCTTCTGAGGGAGCATACCCATTATATCCTTGTTGGGCTGCCTCAAATAAGGCATCTTTCATATGTTGTGGCGTATCAAAATCATATTGATTTGGATCCCCGATGTTCAGATGTAAAATCTTGTTTCCCTTTTTTTCCAATTCTTGAGCAGGGAGAATCACATCTCTAATTGCGTATGAAATACCTTGGGATCGTTTTGATGCACGAATCATGGTTTCACAGCCACCCATGAAATGAAAGGATAATAAAAACCTTTGTAACAACAACTGTCGATATTTTTTATTAGAGGTTGTGAACTACTCCTCCCTACAGTACAACAGGTTGTACTGTTGAGAACGGAGCTTCCTTCGAGTATATGGGCGTTGGCCTTTCAGCATATCCCACAACTGTCTGTCGAAGATTATCAACGAACTGTTGATAGCGTGTCCACAACGCATTCTGAGATAGGAAACGAAGCATGATGTTCACAGAACTGTTCACATCACGGTCCACTGTGTTTCCACACTTCTCACAATGATACGTCCTTTGATATAATGGCACACG
>CAYOTP010000073.1:0-7682 GCA_964406955.1 uncultured Thermoplasmatales archaeon
GGGAAAAAAATGTTAGATGAGATTCCTATTACCTATGATTTGGGACTTTTGAGTTTAAACGTATACGATTCATAATCATCGTTCATATAGTAGATCATCAATAGATCCTTGATAATATACTTTCTTCATTAAATGATATGGTTTTTTCAAAGATTTTTTTTATTTTTTATAATTTTTCTGTATCCATATGTTTTTTGCATGTTCTCCCAGTATTTATTTACGTCACCAATGTCTTCATCAGAGATCTTGTGTTTGTTGGGTTTATATTGTTTTTGAGAATCTACATATGCTTGGAACTCTTTTTTATATTCTTCAAGGCTGTCTAAGTCAAGTTTCTGATATATTTTCTCTAACACATCCATTGGGGAAACAACAAAATCACTATATCTAACATGAATAATTCGATCTTTAGGTATAAGTCCAATATCGCGTTCTAAATATTGATACAGAAGCCTGTAGTTTTGTAAAATATCCAGTTTCATTTTATTCTTATCCCATGGCTGTAAGGTGTAAAGAGCAAATACTTCATCAAAAAACTTCATGGTCGATAAAAACACTTCGTATGGATCTCTATGTGTATGAATGAACTTTGCATTGGGAAACATCTCCAACAGATGTTGAATTCTATAACTATTGGTTGGATTCTTAAGGATCAGCTGTTTTCCATTATACTTCACTGTCATTTTTTGAACGAAGTAATAATACGCTTTCTTCCATTTTTCAAGGTCTTTGGGCATATCTTCAAATGTAAGATATCTAGTATATAGATCAAAATTTCGTGGGAAGATAAAACCATTATAATACCCATATTTAGTAAACGCACCGATGGAGTATTCTTCTTCTGTTGGTTCTTCAGCTCCCATTATCACATTATCCATGGGTCTTGTCTCAGGGAGCGATGAATCTAGTAACGATTTGGTCAACCGAGGAAATGCTAAAAAGAAGTTTGGACAATACCCTTCCATATTGGAAACATATCCTTTGGATTTATCTTTTGCTAAAAGTGTCATCAAATATGTAGTACCCGTTCTATAGTGTCCAATTACAAAGACAGGGTCTTTTTTAATTTCCGTATTCTTAATTTTTTTATGAAACCTAATATATTCGATTAATCTTAAAGGAAACGTTATCAAACTAAGGAAAAAGGCATATAAGAATCTCAGCCAGTATTTTGGATAGACCTTAAACTTGTTATCTATTAAGACCCTTAGAATATTTAATAACGTAAAACCTGCCATAGGTTCTTCTTTGAGAATAAGCCATGTTTTATCCTTCATTTTATCAAGTCCGGACTATATTGATTCTTTTTCTTTATCTCCTTGGAGTATATAAATCTGGCTCATCCTTTAAGTGAAAAGAAAAGACTGCAAAATCTAAGATTTATAGAAACACAGCGAGAAAACCACCGGATTAAACCGGCGGTAGTTCGCTAAGAATTTGGATTGTCGCAAAGTTTTTTTCATAAGAAGTGTGAACCTTTGGGACAGTATTAAAATCCATTTTTTCCATTCAAAGATAATATTTTAATAATAAAAGATACATATATAATTAGATAGCAAAAAATCCTTTTATTCTTTACCTCTGAAGAAAAGGACTATCTCAATGGGGACAAAATAAAAAATGAGATCATGTTTGGGGAAATCTAGGTTTATACAAGTTTTCATCATAGCCTTATTTATTGGAATGAGTTTTGCATCAGGGACACATTTTGATGGGAACACCATATCGGAGGATACAATTGCGCTCTTTCATTTTTATGAATCAGATATGGTTGAGAGATCAGACCATGAGATAGTTTCATCATGGTATGAGGAGCCAATACGATGGCAGGAAGTCTTGATCCGTCAAGAAATCTTTGATATTTCAAGACATAATAAAGATGATATGATACAATTGAATGTATTTGATGATAGGATACTGACAGGTACCATCACAAATGTCATTGAATATATACCAGGGACAAAAACAATCTTTGGATCAGTCGATGATGAAGTATATGGCACCTTTGTCATTGCAATTACTGATGAGTCTTGTTTGGTTACAATTCGGATACCTGGGGAGAATCAATTGTTCATCACTCAATTCGACAGCGTAAACAATGTTCATTATTCAATTGAACTTGATTTAAATCTGTATCAAGATGAACCACGAATCGGCCCATTGCTGCCTCCAGATGAAGAAAAAATATCAAATGACATGTATCCTACTGGTTCAGGTGAAGATAACATAGTGGATATGGCTGCATCCAGCAGCCAAACAAATACTCATATTGATGTAATGATTGTGTATAGTTCTGCAGCAAAAAACTGGGCGGATCAAGCTGGAGGTGGTATTGAGAATGTAGTTTCAACAGCGTTGGCCAACTCCCAGATCGTTCTTGATAACAGCCAGACACAAGTCACTTTGAATCTTGTCTATTATGGCATGGTTGATTATGAAGAAAGTGGCGATAATGGACTTGATCTAAACAGGATTACTCTTAAGAATGATGGTTTCATGGATGAGGTCCATGAGTGGCGTGATCAATACGGTGCTGATCTTGTAAAACTATTAACTCGTTCTGGTAATTATGGTGGCGTTGCATGGATGCCAAGGACTGCTCAAGGAAGTTCAGATTTAGGATTTTCACTTACCCGGATACACTTAGCAGCGACGACCTATACCATGATTCATGAAATGGGTCATAATATGGGTTGTCATCATCATAAAGATCAAAATTTTCAACCAGGTCCAGGCGTATTTTCTTATTCCGCAGGTTGGCGATGGACTGGCGATGATTCATCTCAGTATCCCTATTATTGTACGGTTATGACCTATACATCAGGGATGTATTTTGAGGATGGAAGAACCCATTCACAAGTACCCTATTTTTCAAATCCAAATGTGAATTATGATGGTTTTTCAGTAGGGCATCCAACCCATGGGGATAATGCTCGTACGATTAGAGAGATGAGACAGGTCATAGCAGGGTATCGAGCTGAAACAGGTATCGTTACTGATATGGGGGGTCCTTATCTTTCTCGAACTGGTGAAGTGGTTCAGTTTAATGCTACTGTATATGGTGGTACAGAACCGTACACTTGGGAATGGGATTTTGGTGACGGATCGGTAAGTAATAATTCAAATCCAGTTCATACTTATGGGTATGTGGGTAATTACTCGATAACGTTGACGATTACTGATGCTGAAGGTAAGAAAAGCATGGATTGGGGCATGGCAAATATTTTTGGCAAAAGTAGTCTATCATGCAATGGTATATTTAGAATGAGACGTTTGAGACAAGGATGGAGAACATTCAATAGTTTCACGCTTTCCAATGTCGGTGATCCCGGTTCAGGCCTTGATTGGGAGATTCTTTCGTATCCCGATCGAGGGACATGGACGTTTAGACCAAGTGGTGGAACAGGTCTTACTCCTGAAGATGGTGAAGTTACCGTAAAGGTGACAATCATTGTTCCAACATCTGATCGATTTTTTGAATGGTTCAGAGATGAAATTGTCGTACAGAACAAAAACGACCCCACTGAAACGTTTGTGATTCCTGTATCTATGATCATTCTTCCTAGGTTAAGCGACCTGTTCGGCTTTGAATGAAGTGATTCTAAAAAGATTTCGTCATGGATTTTAGAGATATTTTTTGATAGGGGACAATGGTTTTTCACCATCTTCTAAAAAAATTTGTGTGTACTATTCTTATTTCATCTTCAGCAGTGTTTGCATTCGAATCCGTCACAACTGCTTTTATATCATGCGTTCTACGTAATGATATCCTGTTAAGCCACCATTGATAAGGAGCGTTTTCTGCTATGTGCATAAGGTTATCATTTAAATAGAACTTGACATGATCCACTGGGTGTAAACCTTCGGTAACTTCTGCTGTGATCAATGATTTACCAAAAACGATGGATGTATGATCATCGATTTCACCACGGACAAGATCCTCCACATATCTTTTTCCCCTTTTAGGGTTAGCTATCTGAATCCGGGGTTGGTTGATATCTGCATCTGCAATTGAAGCTATCGTTCCAACAATGTGTTTTGTGTAATTTGTCAGATAGCTAAAATTGATCTTTTCGATGGTATCCTCCGGAGTATGTATATATGGATCGTGTTCAGCTTGCCAGAATGCGATGGTTTCATAACCAAACTGAGCAAATTCTGCATAGTCACTTCCCCCAGCTGAAAATCGATTCACATCGTAGGTAGTGATGGAAAAATCCATTTTTGTTTTCCGGCTTATATCTTCGATGATGTCTACGATCCAATCCACATCTTCAGTTATTGACATTCTCATTGCTTTTCCAGTTTCCTTTGAGATCGCTCTGCCGATCATATCTACATTGAACTCAACCAATACATCTACTTCTGCATCGTAGAGGTTTCTAACAAAAGCATGGCTTCCCCGTAATCCGATTTCTTCTCCAGAAAAGGTAACGTATTTGATCGTTCTATCGAATTCATGTTGGTTCAATACGTAGGCGGCTGCAAGGACTGCGACAACTCCAGAGCCATCATCGTTAGCACCGGGTGAGTTTCTTACCGTGTCATAATGGGCATTGAAGATAATGACCTCATCAGAAAATGATCCTGTTCCCTGTTGAGTGGCAATAATGTTTTCCGAATTAAAAAACCGAAAGTTGTATCTATTTCCCCATGATTCCCAATGATGTGTTCTTGTATCTAAACCCATATTGTTGAATTGATCTGTGATGTATTCGGAAGCTTTTTCACAGCCATATGTTCCGGTCATTCTTGGACCAATGGAAACAAGATCCTCTAAAAATGTTTTTAGCAGTGTTTCATTTATGGAATCAATAATCTCGATCACCTTGGGGTCTAATCGTTCAGTGTTGTTATGGTATTCTGAAACAAAGTAACCTGCCCGATCATCACTAGATCCCATGGGTGTTGATGAGATAACAGAGCCAAAAGATAAACAAATGATGATAGATGCCATGATAATTGATCTAATTATTTTCATTTTGATCCCTTGGTGAAAGACACTCAAACACAATTATTATAGTAATAATAAAATATTTATTAATGTTTTGTATTGCCGTAAAGAATTTTTTTTGTAACATTGGGAAATAAAAATATTTATAACGTATTTATTCTATAATCTTATACTATTGGAAGTTCTCATATGAAAACAGTAATGATAGGATTGGTATTGTTTAGTATTGTTCTTTTGTTATCAGGATGTAACAACATTCCTGAAGAGTTTCAGTTTTCCAAGCACCCTAACCCAGTTTGGGAGGGAAAATGGGTTGCTGGAGATCCATCCATCATACGAGTGAATGATTCCTATTATCTATATTATACAGGTGTCACGCTTGGTGATCTATCAAACGATGATGATGATCAGATCATCATTGGTATAGCCCATTCAACAGATGGGATCAACTGGGATTTTGCAAAACCTCTCACTGATGATTCCCCTGAAGAAAGCATAGCATTAGCTGGGAATATGACCGGTTGGGATAGCATCCTTGAAACAGCGTTTGTCCTGCAAAAAGATGATGGGTTTTTCATGTATTACGCTGGATATGATCAAAGCATTGAAGAAACAGGAAACTTAGTGTCAAAAGCCAAAATCGGTGTTGCTTCTTCTTCTGATGGGTTGACCTTTGATCGATTCTTATCAACACCGGTCATTGAAACCGATACGGTGAATGATAAAGACGCAGTGTTCAGTCCAACGGTGATAATTGATAATGGCACGTATTATATGGTATATACTGGTTGGTGTCTAGAGAACTGTACCGGTATGGTTCAAGGATTTGGATTATTAGGTGCCAGATCATCTGATGGAATACACTGGTCTAAACATGATGAGTTAATCATCGATGCAACAGAAATTTCATGGGGTATCAACGTTAAGGAAGCAGAACTAGTAAAGGGACCTGATGGTTTGTTTTATCTATTTTTCACTAGTGATCTCAATAGAAGAATGTCAGCTATAGGCATGGCTCGGTCAGATCATCCATTCGGCCCTTGGGATATCCATCCGTATCCGATCATTTCAAAGACCTATTCATGGGAGGGAACCGGCCCTATTGCCCCAGCAGTGTTAATTGAAGAAGGAGTTATCCGGGTATGGTACATGGCACCAGTTGATGCAACGTTTAGTGATTTCTATATTGGATATGCTGAATCAGAGCTCTCTCATTTTTGGTCTGAAAGTGATTAGTGAGAACCAACCAATACCTCATTTCATTAGGATTAATTATTCTTTTTTTCACATCAGATTCGTATATGATATGAAGGAAAAGAAAAAATATTGAGTTTGACTGGGAAGTTCTTGAAACTCTTTATGTTGGTTTAGCTTTTTATATTGAAACCAATGGACAGTATCTAGCTTGGACCCGGGTTCATGGTGTTTTTAAAGGCGATTCAGATCAAGAGCGTTTTCATATAACGATTCCTGAAAATAATGATTATTCATTACAGTTCACATTACTTGATGGCGGTGGCAAAGTATCCATTGATAACATAAGGGTCTTTGAAGGTGGATCTGGTCCTTGGAGACGGGATTTTGAGAACGGTTTCGTATTAGTCAATCCTTTGAACAAGGCATATACCTTCACTTATGAGGAACTTGCCGGGGAGGAATTCTTTCGATCAACGATTAAACGCATACGTGGTTCTCAAGCCTCAGAGGTCAATACTGGTGAATTGGTCACCGATTCATTAACACTAGATGGTTTTGATGCAATACTATTACTAGCGGATCCTATTTAATTTACCAGTTTCTTCCATTGAAAGTTCTTTATTTTTCATATCCTCTAAGAAATTGATTATTGCTTTGAATTCATCTGCTTTTTTTGATTCGATCTCACAAATGATGAGATCTTCTTCATTACCACATTCATAAACAACTTCACCATAAGGGTTAATAACCATACTTTTACCAAAATACGTATAGGTTTCATCCTTCCCACAACGGTTCGCTGCCACAATCCATATCTGATTGTCCAATGCTCGTGCTCTCAAAGCAACTTTCCATTGGGTGCTAAATGGATCCGGCCAATTAGCTGGAATAAAAATTAGGTCTGCTTTATTCATTGCTAACGTTCTAGAAACCTCTGGAAAAATAGTATCATAACACACCATCAATCCAATATTTCCATGTACCGTGTTCATAACATCGCAACGTTTACCACTACTCACCACCGTAGCCTCCTCTAAAAAAAGATGAACCTTCCGTTGTTTTCCAAGAATATTTCCTTTCGAATCGATCAAGATCGCAGTGTTATAAAAAGCATCATTACTTTTTTCAATCAATGAAGTAGCAAGAGCAATCTTGTTCTTTTTTGCCATTTCACATAACAGATCAGTTGTATAACCTGGAATCGTTTCAGCAAGTTCATTGAATTCTTCAGGAACACTTCCCGTTGAGAAATATTCTGGTAAACAAATGAAATCAGCGCCTTTTTCTGAAGCAATCAACGATAGTTCATCAGCTTTTTTCAAATTTAGTTTCTTTTTTTTAGAAACAATATCCATTTGTGCGATAGCTACTTTAAAATCTTTCATACTGCCACCTCAACATCATCTTATTTAGAAAAAAACAACGTATGATAATTCATCATTATCATGAATTCGTCATCATTTTCTACCATTCATACATCATATTTAATTAGGTAACTGGGCGAACGGTCACGGTCCAGTCTCTAAAGTAG
>CAYOTP010000074.1:0-7603 GCA_964406955.1 uncultured Thermoplasmatales archaeon
CATTGGGCAAAAAAAAATTGACACAATTCATCCATGTGGCGAAGTTAAGTTAAAAGATATGAATATTTTCATTCCTAGTATCTTTATTCCCGAAAAAATATACCAACTGGTTACTTATAATATGGATTTGGAAAAAAACCGCTTTCTCCAAGATATTTTTTTTCAGAAATCTTTACAATCATCTGAAAAGAATAATTTCCTTCAATCGAATCACGCTCAGCATACAAAAGAATTATAAAAAAAACTTAAAATAAAGATAATAATCTTAATCCCACGCACTACTTGCTCAATGGGAACGAATCGATTTTTCTGAAAACGATTCGTTTTTCTTAGCTTTCTGGACAAGAACAACACCTCCAATTATCAATATGGCACCAATAAGAAACAGAAAGGTAGGGTACTCCCCAATAAAAAATGAAAGAAGGATGGTAAATAACGGTATCAAATTGAGAAATACGGCAGATTCAGCTGCCTCACTTTTTGACAATGCATAATACCAAGCAATATACGCAAAAACACTACAGAACAAGCCAAGATAAAGCACGGCAAGTATGCCTGTAAAGGTCAAGTTTGATACTATATGCCCAATATCAGAAAAAACGAATGGAAGAAAAAAAATAGATCCAAGTAAAAATGCATTAGCAGTCATTACCAAAGAATCATCAGTTGCAAGCATGTATTTTCCCACAATGGAATAAACCGCCCAACATACCGCTGAAAGAATGATGAAAAGGCACCCCCCTAAAAAAGATGCATCAAAAACAATCGCTTCATTGCCCATTTGACCAATAACAACAAAGATAACTCCAAGAAATGAGACGAAAACACCCGTGGTTTTCAAATAGGTAAATCGTTCATGTAAGAACAAAACAGAGAACAATGAGATGAACAACACGTTCGTATTGATCAGTACCCCTCCAGTTGATGCACTGGTCAAGGAAACACCTGTGAACTGTAATATGTATAGTAATGTAACCCCGGTCAATCCAAGTACGATAAGTTGTGGAATTTTTCTAATCGAAAGAAAAAACGGTTTTTTTAATACGAACAACAAAAAAAACATTACTGGTGTTGCAACAAGAAATCGTAAAAACCCTAACATGATAGGGGGAATCTCCTCATAAACAACGCGTACGGCTACAAAGCTACCCGCCCAAGCTAAACTGGCAAACAGAAGTAAACCGTATATTAAAATTAGCGCGGGTTTCATAAAAAAATGAAGAAGGAAGGAATTATTTTTTAGTTACTGCGTTCATTCCTCCCCTAAATGCTTGTTCATTGATCGATTTGAACTTTGATGGGACGTTAGCCAAAATAGTATCAAGTAAAACGTCTGTTTCAAACGGAAGTACATTCGTTGCTGCCAGTGCACCAAGAAGGACAATATTTTTAGTGATACGCGCGCCAGCATCTTTTGCAATCTGTAACGCATCAAGCGTGATCAGTTCAGCATGCTTTGAAATATCTTCATACACTTCATCCAAAGATGGATAAATCTCTCCACCAAAATTCACAGTGAACGGAACCAATGGATTAACATCAGTAATTACCTTTGTTTTTTTATTGGCATACTGAATATACCGAAGGGCCTCAATAGGTTCAGTACTTACGATCACATCGGCAGTTCCACTCGCAATAAGGGGGCTAGAAACATCGCCCATTCTTACAGTGCAATACACTGATCCACCACGTTGAGCCATCCCATGGACCTCAGATGCATACACTTGAACATCTGCATTTACAGAAGCTTTCCCTAAAATCGTAGTAGCTGTGATTACTCCATGTCCACCAACGCCAGTGAGCACAATACTTGTTTTCATATTAGATTGCCTCCTTTCTTACTTTGATTGCTTTCGCAGGACATATCTGCAGACAATTCCCGCACCCATTACATTGTTGTTCGTCAATAAAAATGAGATTCCCCTTCTTATAAAACGAAGGACATCCAAATTCGTTCAAACACGTTTCACACTGTGTGCATTTCTCTTGATCGACTTCAAAGGTGGGAATCGGTTTTCCTTCTTTACGACGATCTCGATTCTTTAACAAAATACACGGAGCCTTGCTCACCACAACAGATGTTCCTTTGAAATCAAGTGCCCGTTTGAACGCTTCACTTGTTTTCTTCACATTATTTGGGTTGACGACTTCAAGATGTTCAACCCCGCATCCTTTCGCCACATCTTCCACAAGGATACGTTTTGCAGGATTGCCCATACCATCTGTTTCTGTTCCAGGATGTGGCTGATGACCAGTCATCGCAGTGGTCCGATTATCAAGAATCGTGATGACCACGTCATGATTATGATGAACTGCATTCACCATAGGGGGAATACCTGAATGGAAAAACGTGGAATCACCCATAAATGAAATGACTTTTTGATCTGTTGACACTGCAAGACCACAGGCGGTGCCCGCATTTGATCCCATGCATAACAAAAGATCAGCTACTTCCAATGGCGGTGCTTTACCAAGCGTATAACAGCCAATGTCCGTTGGATACACCGTGTCTTTTGGTGCTACTTGTTTCACTGCAAAATATGTTGCCCGATGGGGGCACCCTGGACATAACGCAGGAGGTCTATTGGGGAGTGTTATTGAAGGTTTTTTGGACTTTGGGAAAGGAACGTCTTTTCCAAAGATCTGGGCTAAAACATTGGTTACAATATCTGGATTATATTCATATAATCTAGAGAAATGATCTGTTGACTTACCCAAGATTTCCACATCAATACCCTGTTCATGAGCCATCGCATGAATCTGGTTTTCCAAAAAGGGTTCCAATTCCTCAACAACAATGACTCTATCGCAACTTGTTAACAGTTTTTTTGTCATTGTTGGCGGAATTGGATGGGTCATTCCGAGTTTTAAAATGGTGACATCAAGGTTTAATTCTTCAGCGGCCTCTTTTACATAATTGAAGGAAACTCCGGAGGTAAGGATACCGTTTTTACTTTTCTTTCCAATCTGAATGAATTCGTTGAACGGAGAGGCATCAGATATTTGTGCTGCTTGCTTCATTTTTTTTAGTAGTTCGGGATGTTTTTTTCTTGCAGTGGCTGGGACCGTGACAAGATCAGGGTCTTTTTCAAAGAATCCTTTTCCCTTCGAGGGTTTTGGTTTTTTTAGTGTAACCGGCCCTCGTGCATGATTCAAACGAGTGGTGGTCCTAAGAAGAAGAGGTAAGCCCAGTTCTTCTGAGATATCAAACCCTATCCTAGTCATCTCTTTTGCTTCCTCGGGAGTGGTCGGTTCAAGCATTGGCGCACTTCCAAACAATGCAAAATACCGATTATCCTGTTCATTTTGTGATGAATGACATGAAGGATCATCAGCGGAAATGATCACATGACCACCTTTACATCCAACATAAAGATATGTCATAAATGCATCACTAGCAACGTTTAATCCAACGTGTTTCATGCAAGTAAGGCTTCGAAGTTTTGAAAACGATGCAGCCGCAGCAACTTCCAGGGATACTTTCTCATTGGTTGAATATTCAAAGTAAAATGATGGTTTTTTATTGTTTTTCTTCAAATATTTTGCTATATGAGAAAAGGTATCAGCAATCTCAGAAGAAGGAGTTCCCGGATACGTGGTAGCTACATCCACTCCTGCCTCAATTGCTCCACGAGTGATGGCTTCATTTCCAAGTAGCAAAATAGTTTTTTTTGGTTTCTCCTCAATAATTTCCATAATCATCTCCCAATTATTCTATCTTTAAGAGGTAAGGCCTCATGCAATTTGATGAACTTTGGAGCACATATAAAGGTAACTGCAATACTTATATAGTTGTATTAAATATAATATGCAAGCTATGGTGTTTACCCGGTTTTTTGCTGTCATCATACATATGTCAGATTTTTAAAAATAGTTTTTTCCCATCTTAAACTATTATTTTTATATATGAGGTCATTCATAATATAATAAAACGGGGGCGAATATGAAAAGACAAATTATTGCCATACTCATAGCTTCATTTATTATCGGAAATACAAGTCAAGTATTGAGCAACCCATTTGATCAGTCTACCCCATCGCTCACAAAAGAAGTTTCATTTAGCGCTTCATCATTTTCAACCACGGTCAAAGAGGGGTACACCTCCATTTTTATTCCCGAATCAACTGGATCAATTATTACACCTGGCCATCCTGAATTACCTAAGATCACCCAAACCATCATTCTGCCGTTTGGTTCAACAATTGAATCGATTGATCATCGATCAGAGTGCAAGGATCAAACCTTTACATTGGATGAAAAAATCATTCCTGTTTCATATCCTGACCCGCTTGATCCTAACATCCAAATAATGGAAAAACGACCGATAAATGAACATATCTACACTTCTCCTGCTCTATACCCCACTAGTTCAATTGATTCGGCCTTTTCAGCAGGATTAATACAAAATGAATTGGTCAACATTCTTTCTCTCACATGGTATCCCATAACCTATTCTCCACTGAATGATGAAATCTCTTTTAGTCAAGATTTAACCTTTACAATAACTTATAGGCCCGCGCGGGGGCCTCTTTACGAAAATAGTGAAAACGACCTTGTCATTATCGGTCCGCAAGAGTTTGCTGATGCTGCTCAAAGACTTGTAAACCATAAAAACAATCATGGTGTGCAGACCACGTTCACTTCTGTTGAATACATTTATCAAAATTATGAGGGAAGGGATTATGCCGAACAGATCAAATATTATTTGTATGAAACCGTTAAAAATCTAGGGACCAACTATGTTTTACTGTTAGGAAATATAGATTTTACCCCAATGAGGCGGTCAGCGATTCGAGTATATCATGATGATGATCTACTAACTGATCTGTATTACGCTGATCTTTTTGAAAGTGATGGTGGTTTCTCCTGTTGGGATCCTAACAACAATGATAGATTCAGCGAGTACAATTGGAATGATGGACTACTTGAAGAAATAGATCTTTATCCAGACGTCCATGTCGGCCGTATTCCTTGTAAGAGCGTTCGGGAACTCAATACAGTCATAGATAAGATCATACACTATGAGAGAAATGCTAAATCATCCTCATGGTATCATAAGATAATTCTTATGGCCGGAAATACATTCCCCAATCGTGATATCCTAGAAGGGGAAATTGTAACTCAGCATATTGCAGTTACCATGGAAAATCATGGTTTTGAACCAATAAAACTATGGACCTCGTTGGGAAATTATAATCCACTGACGATTAACAAAGAAATAACGAAAGGAGCGGGTTTCATAAGTTATTCCGGACATGGCTATGAACAGGGATTCGGTACATCTCCACCCGGCGAAGAGGACCGGATCGATTACTATTCTCCCTATCTTATTGGTCTGTTCAACGGATATAAACTTCCAGTTCTGTTTTTTGATGCTTGTTCCACCACTAAACTTGATTTTACTGTGGAAGAACTTCATGAATGGTATCCAACTCCATTGGTTAGATTTTTTTCATTTTTACATGGTGTCTCGTATGAGATGAATAGTTATTATCCAACAATATCATGGGAACTTGTCAAAAAACAAAATGGGGGAACGATTGCAACCATTGGAGCAACCCGTGTTGCATTCACAGGGGTTAATCAGAATGGAGCATACTGGGGCGCTGGTTTTTTGAACGATCATTTCTTTGAAGCTTATGAACCCGGTGCAAGACTTGGTGAGCTTTTCACCCAGTGTCAAATTGATTATCTTGACATTGTTGGGCCGGAGTGTATTACCTTACAAGAGTTCATTTTAGTTGGTGATCCAAGTCTAACACTTGGTGGATATTCTTAAGAAGTTGACCGAGTTTCTTATCTACGTCGTTTGTTGAACCTCTAAGAAGAATTTTTTATTTTTTTAACCTCATGTTCATCTTTTTCTTGGATTAAGCAAAAGTTGATTAATCAAAAATCAACCTTATTAAACTCAGTATGTACCATGGGCTGACTAGTGTGTAGCGCAGAAATATTAACCCTTGAAAAGCATTACATCAAACTAGGAAAATAATTATGCTAAAAAATAAAAATATTATTTTAACGGGAGCTTCTTCAGGGATCGGAGCCGAGATATGTAAGCTCATTAGAGAAGATAACACGGTTTTTGCAGTAAGTAGAAATATCTCAAAGATAAATGATCATCCAAACGTTATAAAATTTTCCTGCGATATCTCCAAAGAAGAAAATGTGGACGCATTGTTCAAAGAGGCGTTCGAACAGCTCGGTGATGTTGACGTGTTCATAGCTAATGCAGGATTTGCTTATTATGAGTATTTCGACAAGGCGGACTGGAGTCATATCGAATCGATTTTTAATACAAATGTCTTTTCTACAATATATTCTCTAGCCAAAATCAAAGAAATAAAAGAAAGTGCTCCGTTTAATTTCGTTATAACTGCAAGTGCAATGAGTTTTCATGCCATGCCGGGCTATGCCCTCTACAGTGGAACAAAGTTTGCTCTCAAAGGATTTACAGATGCTTTTCGTTTTGAACTTTCAAAAGATCAATGTATCCATATGGTCTATCCCATTGCAACACTGACCTCTTTCTTTGATGTCGCTGGTTCTGAAAAGCTTCCTTGGCCCCATCAGGAAGCATCGAAAGTGGCTAAAATTATCGTTAAAGGAGTTTCCCGCAATAAAAAACATATATATCCATCGAAAATGTACCGACTCATGTCCATATTTGATATTTTTCTTCCTATAATGCGCATCTATCTGCGCAACGAATCTAAGAAAATGAGACAACTTAAGGAGAAGTAAGATGCAACAAAACCTCAACGTGAAAGAATGTCCACCGCCATGGAACCTAAAAGGAGAAGGATTCATTTTGCTATACCGCTTTTCTCAAAAGGAGATCCAATCAGATGCTTTTCTTTCAGAAAAATTTAAACAATCTTTTCTCGGTGGATTTGGTGCAGTAATGATTGTTGATTACAGAGAATCTAATGTCGGACCGTATAGTGAACTACTCTTCATTCCTGGAACCTTCCGTTATGATGGAAAGAGAAAAAAGACAATCAGTAAGATATATGTGTCAACAAGGGAAAGTATTTTTAATGGAATAAAAAACTGGGCAATACCAAAGGAACGAGCATCGTTTGAATTTATAGAAACAAGAAAACGCACTGAAAAAATTTGTGTATTTTCAGATGAGAGTGCTATACTTGATGTGGAAATAAAAAGTGGAAGAGTGAACTTCCCGGTAAATACTGCTTTATTCCCCTTTCCCCTTATTCAGGAGCAAAATGAAAAAGCGTTTTACACAAAGTTTTCAGGATCTGGAGTGGGGCGATTTGCAAAAGTGTTGAACCTAAAAGTAAATCCAGATTTTTTCCCGATAATTGCTGAGAAGAAACCTTTTTTGACCTTGAAAGTAAATCCATTTAAAATTTACTTTCCCACGTCAAAAATTAGAAAAATAGCATAAAATGATTTTTATATTTTTTATATATTAATTTTTTACCAAATATCAATCATTTTTATCATTATATTTTAAAAAAATGTTATATAAGTATCAATATAAAATATCGTTATTAAACACATTTGTGCCGATAATCTACCGGTCAAAATCATAGAAAAATATAAAAAAATATCTTAAATTACACAATGTATTGTGTAA
>CAYOTP010000075.1:0-6963 GCA_964406955.1 uncultured Thermoplasmatales archaeon
CTATCCTGGGTGATTTACCTTTGAAGCCACCGTTTTCAAACGGTGGTAGTTCACATCATTCTAGAAAGTTTTTTAGATTCGCCAAACCTATAATAAGACGCAGTTAATGATAAACCCTAAATATTAAATGGTATTGTCCTAAAAACAAAACCTATATTAGCTATAGCATTGTGATTGATTATGCAACCTCATATCAGAAAACGGTTAGAAAAACAACATTATGCAATTGTTGGCAATCATTCTGGAGTGAAACTCTGTCACTGGTTAAAACAAAGTTTAATTCATAAAAGAACATGTTACAAACAATCATTCTATGGAATTGAATCCCATCGTTGTCTTCAAATGACCCCAACGTTGAATCAATGTAACCATTATTGTTTATTTTGTTGGAGGTTCCAAGGTTTTACAGAAACAATATTGTCACAACCGGATGACCCAACAATCATTCTGGATGAAGCAATCCAGGCCCAGCAAAAACTTATCACAGGATTCAAGGGTGATCCTCGATGTGATCGGGAAAAATGGGATGAATCCAATGAACCAAACATGGTAGCTTGTTCATTATCTGGTGAACCCACATTATATCCTTACCTTGGATCATTCTTTGAGGAATGTAATAAACGAAATATGACTACTTTTCTAGTAACTAATGGGACCACTCCAGAAGTACTTAAAAATCTTGATCCACTTCCAACTCAATTATACGTTAGTCTTGTAGCTCCAAACAAAGAAATCTACAAAAAATTATGTCATCCTTATATTTCAAATGGCTGGGAAAAAATTCAAGAAACCCTAGAATTGTTACCTTCACTTGATACAAGAACAGTTATTCGACATACTTTGGTCAATGATTGGAATTTAGATGACGGATTTGTGCCGCTTTATTCCAATTTAATTAAAAAAGCAGACCCTGATTTTGTTGAACCAAAAGGGTATGTTTTCGTAGGGCAATCACGTAAACGTATGAACCTTGCCCACATGCCCACCCATGAACAGGTTAAAAATTTTGGAACACTTTTGAGCAAAGAACTAGGATACCCTCTTGTAAATGAAAAAGCTGATTCTCGTGTCGTTCTTCTTTCATCAGAACGAAAACCGGATAGGATTGTCAAATAACATTAATATCTAGTTATTAACCTAATAAAGACTTGATGAGGGATATAAAGAAAATAAACTTTGTTTCAAAAAGAAATTGTCCATTGAATCTTATTTCCACAGTGTTAACGATTTTTATTAGTTTTTTACTCTTATCACAAACACTATTTCCAATATCACTTATGAAAGCTGAGACGATTGAACCTAATTCTTATCTAATTGAATTCAACTCACCGTCACTCATTCAGCAATTAAAAGATGATACAAAAATGAACAGCAGTTTTTTTTGTTCTTCTATCCCAAATCTACTTGAAAATATTTCAATGATTCAAACAAATACAATCAACAAAATAAACCAAATTATTGGAGAAAATCTTTATGATAGAAATATTAAACTATATAAATTGATTTTCAACGGACTATGGGTTTCAGACCTTCCCGAAACGTATGCCAAAAGAATTGAATCACTTCCATTCGTAAAACAAGTCGAAAAAGATGACCTTATTGTCCATACCACTTCATCGTCTCCTCATTCCACTACATTTAAACAATACAATCCAGAGCTTAATACATCATCCAATTTTTCAATTGATATCTCACAATTTTCTGGAAATAATATTTCAATTGCATTCTTTGATACAGGAATTGACTATACTCATACGAACCTGGCTAGTGTGTATACTGGTGGTTATGATTTTGTCAACAATAATGAGGACCCCTTTGATGATCATGGACATGGAACCCATGTTACTGGAATAACTGCAGCTCAACCATTTACTACAAGTAATGGCCAACAAATTTCAGGAATCGCCCCAAATGCTTCTGTTTATGCGTATAAAGTACTTAATGAACAGGGTCAAGGCTACACTTCCTGGTTTCTTTCAGCATTTGAATATGCAATGGATCCAGATCAAGATGGAAATATCAGTGATCGTGTTGATATCATTTCCATTAGCGCAGGTATCCCAAAAGGATCAGCATCCGATTTGATAAGTATGGCTGCCAAACAAGCAGTGGATGCTGGTATAACGGTGGTTGCAGCAGCAGGAAACGATGGGCCAGCTACAAATACCATTAGCTCACCAGCCATTGTTCCTGAAGTGATCGCTGTTGGTGCATCCATTCAAAATGAAATGATAGCCCCATATAGCTCCCGGGGATCACCTACCCAATCCTCTATAAAACCAGATATTATTGCTCCAGGACATCAAATCATTAGTACCTGGCCAAATAATCAATTTCACATCCTTAGTGGAACAAGTATGGCAACTCCTTATGTTACAGGCATCATTGCTTGTCTCCTTGAACTTAATCCATCGTTAAATCCAAATCAAATCAAATCTCTTTTGCATGCCCATGCAGAACCATTGGGATATAATGTAACAACAGAAGGGTATGGACTGATTTCCACAGAAAAACAATATTCAACTCAAGTACCATTGGAAACCAATCTGTCAATTCATATTTTAAAAGATGAAGACAGTTTACTGATTGATCTTGCCATAAATAATCTACAATCAAAGGCAAATTTATCAATTTTTATGTATCCTTTCGATCAACAAAAAACTCAAGATTCTTTACAGCGTCAGCAGCAAGTAGAAACAAAGCATAATCTTATTCAGATACAAACTAAAATGTTGTTGATAGGCTGTTATGTCCTTCAAATAGAAATTATTCATAATGCCACCCTTACACGTTTAAGAAGGTTAATATATCTGCAAAAAAATACATCAGATTGTAATCAATCTTGCGTATTGCTACCTAATATGATCTACGAATCTGAAGAATTTACTTGTGCATTAATAAACACAGATCAACTTAGACCAAACGCATTTTTTATTTTTTATGTGCCATTACAAACAATACAGATTCGGATTGGATCCACTGTTAGATTCAATGCACCAACGATTCCTTTTTCAAAAAAGGAAACAATTTCTGGAACTATCCTTACTGTTATTCCCAGTTTTCCACCTCAAATAGAAAAAAATCATATCCAGATTGTGAACTTAGATTTTGATTAATCAGATAACAGGTCTTCTCCACCAGAAAATAAGAGTTGTATCATAGTGTACATATCTTCAATGCCAAGGAATTCAGTGTTTCCTGTTGGAATTAATTGAGCATTCGACTGAAAATCAATAATCATTCGAACGATATCTTCGTTAATCTGTCTGTACATGGAAGATTTTTCCTGTTGAACTGAAGCTTCCAACGAAAAAGGATCCTGAGTCCATTCCAAAATCTGTTCAAGTTCCTTTTCGTTGAGAATATCTGCTTTTGAAAGTACATTAATCTGAGGGATAGCTAAACGAAAACCAGTAAACAATGATAACAACAACTGAGAGGTGAATCCCGAGGGACTTTTTGCAAGCATTGGATCTATAAGATAACACACAACTGATCGATAAGGTTGTAACGTATTTACGATAACGGGCCCTGAATTTCGAAAAACGAACAATTCCAATTGACCTGGCGTATCAACAAAAACATAATCACTTTTGAACGATTCAATACTTTCTTTAACTTCAGAAGTATTAACCGCCAGTAGATCAGCACAAGCTACTTGAGCACCATTAGGCCCTAGTTCGTGAGTATCCATAACTTCCTTTAACGATATCCAATCACGGATATCAACATCGGGATCATACGGAAGATTTTCAGCTCCTGGATCTAGATTCACAAGAATAGTATCCATGCCCTTTAGATCCGTCCAATCGTGGAATCGTTTTACCAGGGTAGATTTTCCTGCACCAGCCGTCCCAATATGATATATAAATATTTCTTGTTTCATATCTTTTTTTCCATACCGCGTAGTTGATTCATATGAGTAATTCTTTTTAGAATAAGATCTTCTTTTCCAATATCATGTCGAATATAAATATGATTACTATGAATGCAGTGTAATGCCTGTTCGCAAATTTCTTCGGCAGCATTAAGAGAATCTGAAATGCCTACAACAGCTAGAGATCGGGAGGAAGTTGTGGTCACTCCATCGATATCCTGATTTACAGAAGCATAAAACAAAAGGGCACCTGTTCTACTTAATTGGTCCTTATCGATTTTAATTTTTTTACCAGACACACTTTTAATTCCATATCCTTCAGGAACAACATATTTACATACAGTGGATTTTAAGTTTACATTTAATGAAATTGTATGTAATTGACCTGTGCACATAGCAGTAGCTAATTGTATAAAATCAGTTTGTAGTAAAGGAAGCACATTCATTGCTTCAGGATCGCCAAATCTAGCATTAATCTCGATAACTTTTGGACCTGACGCCGTGAGCATAAATTGGCCATAGATCGGACCAATATACGGACAGTTTTCTTTAGCTAATGCGTTAACTATTTCTTTTAAGATAGCAACTGCATCATCATATTCCTTTTGGGCGAGAAATGGGAGTAAACCGTTGCTACAAGAATATGAACCCATGCCTCCAGTATTTGGGCCTTTATCTTCAGGTTGTAAACGTTTATGGTCCTGAACTGCTGGAAATGATTTAATGGTCTTACCGTCAGTGAATGCTTGAACAGTGAATTCTTCTCCTTCTGCCTTTTCTTCGATGACCACCCTTGCTTTTCCACCAATCTTTTCGGAAAAAATCCGTTCAATATATCCAACAGCTTCATTTATATTGGTGAAATGATCACCTGCGACCTTAACGCCTTTACCACAAGTTAATCCAACTGGTTTCAATACTACATTACCATCCAAATCTTCAATAAACTTTTTTGCTTTTTCAACTGAAGTAAACGATTGAAATTGTAATTGCCCTGAAACATTATGTTTTTTTAGAAGGTTTCTCATCCATTCTTTATCTGTCTCAATCCGAGCCGCTGCTTTCGATGGTGCACATACTGAAATATTTTTTTTCTGTATTGCATCGGTTAATCCTGACTCTAATGGCGCCTCAGGGCCGATAAAAACCATATCAATCTGATGTTTTTCAGCGTATGATACGATTTTTTCAACATTCGTTTCCATCATCTGCTCTACGTTTTTTGCCAATAGTTTAATACCAGGGTTAACATTTTTCATTATACTAAACAAAGCGACATCTTGAGATCGATGCACTGCATCACACAATGCATGCTCTCTAGCGCCACCACCTACAACTAACACATTTTTCATTTGATTATTTGCCTCCACCCTATTTTTTATATTTTCCTATTTCTCAATTATCATTTTTTATTTGCTAAGTATATCTTTGACGGTCACTAAAGGAGAGAATTGTAGATCAAGTTTTTCAATTTTTTCTCGAGCACCACTTTCTCGGTCAACGACTGTTATTACCGTATCTACTATTGCATGATTTCGCCGTAATATCAAAATAGTGTTTTCAACAGATCCACCACTTGTAGTGACATCCTCGACGATAAGTACTTTTTTATCTTGAACTGATTCACCTTCAATTTGTTTGCCGGTTCCATGGTCTCGTTTTTGTTTTCTTACTATTACAAAAGGAATGCCTGTTTCCAATGAAATTGCTACAATTAATGGAACGGCACCTAGCTCCATTCCTGCAATTATGTCATAATCCTTTTTTATAATTTTTTTAATATGTGAAGCGATATTTTTTAGAACTCTTGGATTTGTGCTTGCTTTTTTAATATCTACATAATAGTCACTTACTCCGCCAGATGTTAAAACAAAATGACCATATTGAATAGCACCACATTCTTTTAACTGATTTACAAGGTCCTTTTTATCCATACAATAAACTGGAAATGGGTATTTATCATATATAGGTTACGAAGAAATCAAAAAATCGCATTTTCAATTCATTCAAAAATATCAGTTTTCATATCAAAAATGATATATATTTAGGTTTTGATGATTTTAATACTATTTAATAAGAATATATGTTCTGTCTTCTAAATATTTTTTACTTATTACCTTTGTTGATAAGCTGTATAATATTTTTTCATCTTATGATATAACCAATGTTCTGGGTTGGATTGCTTGCGACGTTTAAAAAAACAAAGATTTATTAAAGAAATCAACTAATCTCATTTTGAATTTCATGCCAAAAGTGACTCTTAACAAAGATGCTTTCAAAGCACTTGCTTCAGATACCCGTCTTGAAATCATAAGATCTTTAGATGGAAAAAAGATGAATCTTACTGAGCTTAGTAAAGAAACTAATTTGAACAAAGCTACACTTCATGAACATTTAACGAAATTATCTGAAGCAGGTCTTATTAAACGTATCCAACGAAAGGGGCACAAATGGGTCTATTATAAACTTTCATGGAAAGGAGAAAGTTTGCTTCATCCAGAAAACACTAAAATTGTTGTTGTCTTTGTAATGGCATTTACTATTTTGGCAGCAGGTTTCATTCAAATGTATTTTTTTGTTACATCATCTCTAATTCCCAGTGAGGTTAATGAATTTGGAATAAAATCTGTTCCGTTATCTGAATCAATGGATTCTTTACCCCGCTCATCTGCAGAAACAGGATTTTTTACTTCTGATCTATTATTGTACACTGCAATCATCTGTTTTCTTATATTCATTGTTTTAATTATTTTTTCTATTCATAAATTATGGAGGAACAAACAACCATCATTGTAATGACTTGTTACGAAGGCAATTTTAAAAAAATCATAAATATAAAAGTAAAATAGGTGAAGAGCACCTTAGATATAGAAAAAATGACAAGTGATTTAATGCAAACATTAATCCTTCCAGGACTTTTAGGAGGAGCTGGAGGTTTAACACGAGGTGTTGTTGGATTATTAAAAGCAATGTCTCTAAAAAGAAGAATCATCTGGAGTTATTGGGTAATTACTGCATTTATAGCTGCATTAATTGGAATATTTTTAGGATTAGTATTTAATTTTGATTACAGACTTTCATTACTT
>CAYOTP010000076.1:0-6896 GCA_964406955.1 uncultured Thermoplasmatales archaeon
ATATCCGCTCCGAGTCAGGCATTGATGTGTGTATGGTGCTAGATAATAAATAGTTAATGGAGTGAACGCCTCTCATCCCCTTTTTTTCGGAAGAGGACTTCCTGGCGGTAAAAGTTAAAAAAATGTCAAAACCCTTTTGTTATCATATCCTTAAATGAATGATGCTAAGTGAATACAAAAATTAGTGTAATCAACTGTTGAATATAGAATACATAATCCTAAAGAGGGTATATAAAAACAAGAAATCAACTTTATACAATGGAATTTAATTTTTCGGTATGGAAAACTCAATATGGAGAATTTGAATGATTCAACAAGATATTGGGGGAAAAAACAAAAATGAATAAAAGATTATTTATAATAATAATTCTGCTTGTATCGATGGTATTTTCGACGGCCACATCTGGTTTTAATGTACAGTATGGGTCTGACATTACCCAAAATGAAAACCCTATTAATGATTTTAATATAAATCAAAACATCCACCCCATTAAACAAAGATTCTATCAATTTTTAATATCATTTCATCAATTAATAGAAAATGAATTCATACGTTCAGTTATCGATAGAATCATTGACCGATTTAAAGTGAACGGCGATTCAGGATCCCATGAAATAATCAAACAAGCTCACATATCTAATGAAATCGCGATATATAAAACGGATAATCTTGAGAATAATTCTTTGGTATATCCTGGAGATTATCTAAACTATACCATAGAGATAAAAAACATTGATCAAACTAATATTACAACGAATATAGTGGTCAATGATTACTTGCCTATAGAGGTGGAGTATGTTGGAAGCCCCTCTAGTGATGTGAAATATGATTCTGAAGATCACTTTACATACATTATTTATAATTCATTGAATTCTAATAAATCTCGTTCCTTTATCATTACTGTTCAAGTATGTGAAGAATTACAAAACCCTACAATGATAACCAATACTGCGAAGGTGACCACTCAAGGTTTTTCAAATGAGACATCTGTACGAACAGCAATTGGACCATACACGTTTACTCCTCTTCAAATTGAAAAGGATGATGGAACTGAAAACGGTTGGGTGAATCATCCTACTCACTCAAATCCGGTGTTTATCAACTACTCCATTACTGTAAGAAATCAACATCCCCTTGACGTGCATAATATCACCATATTTGATAAACTTCCCGATCAAGTCATTTTTGAATCTGCATCTCATGATGCGATAAATGAAACTACTAATGTATATTGGCATTTTGACTCATTACAAGCGAACTCATCAATCACCGTATGGGTAAATGTGAGTCTTAATCAAAGTGTTGAACCAGGATCTGAAGTTGAGAACAAGGTATATGTCACCAGTGCTGAAACAGGTTCTGATCAAGGAATTGATACCATTGTTACAAAGATTTTTGAAGGTAATCCGCCAACGACCGTTCTTAGTATTGGAACGCCGCATTATGAAAAAAATGGAACCAATTTTGTCACAAGTGACACACCAATTACGTTAAGCGCAAAAGATAATGAGACTTATTGGACGGGTGTAACAAATCTCACGTATGAGATCTATAATGAAGATCAATTAGTTAAAAAAATTACCGTTGAAGACAATGATGACTTGGATGAAGACGCTCGAAAAGGATTTGTTAATGTTACGTTCACGTTAGAAAACGAATGTACAAACAAGATACGGTACCATGCTTCTGACCGTTTTAATAATGAAGAGATAAATGAAACAAATGAAACAGTCTTTCAAGTCATTAATACGCCACCAACCCTAAATCTCTCAATTAACGAACCAAAAATTCCTTGTTATCATGAGATAGATGGAGTATGTTATCCGGTGGTATCTCCTAACACACCAATTATCATTGAAACATCCTGTACACATACTTGTGAGGAATATGTTGATTTAGACAATCTCACCATTGAACTGTATCATGGGCAAAACCATGGTTCATGGGAACTAGTGGAAACCTTAACGATATTTGATAACGATAACCAGGATATTGATAACAATAATGATATAATAAAAGTAAAGATTAATTTAGAAGAAAGTTGTTGGTATCAGATCCATTACTGGTCACAAGATAAACTAGGAAATAGAAATCCAGATCAGGGACATGTGTTATCAACAGAACTATTTGTAGATGCACAAACCCCCCAGTCAAGCTATTGGTTCACCGGGCCTCAATATCAAGATTCATTTCATTGGATAACAAATGAAACCGTTCTTCATGTTGAATCAACAGATGAGGGCTGCTCTGGTCAGGGGGTGGGAGTCCATCAAACAGAATGGTGGCTTAAAAAGAAACAAGGAGATAGTTGGCAGGAAACACACAGGGAAATCATTGTTGATAATGATGAAAACGATTTAGATGATACAATAGGATCAACCTATGTTAACATTCAAGTAAGCGATGACGGACAACATGAGATCTTTTATCAATCAACAGATCTGCTTTCAAATACCCAAGCAACTCAGAAACGACAGGTACATGTGGACAGCCAACATCCCATTTCAACACTTTCAATTGGTCAGCAAAATTGTTCATACGATGAAGATGATGAAACGATTTTCTGTGTCAGAACAGATACACCGATACAGATCAATACCATGGACCTTCCAATTGGTTGTGCCGTAGGAATCGATTATTTTGAATATGAAGTCTATAGATATGATGAACTTCTTTTTAACGAAACGCTCTATGGAATAACCCAAGTTTCGTTCACCTTTGAAAACGAATGTACCCATACTCTAAGATACAGAGCCGTTGATCTTTTGGGAAATGAAGAACCTTGGAACGATCAGGTCTTTAAAGTAGATGATAAAAAACCGTCAATAACACTCACTGTGCATGATCCTTCATTTAACACGGATCATAATAATCCACATTACTATGTGAGAACAAATACTACTATAGAACTAGATGGACAAAACAATGGAAGTTGCCCACACTGGATGATGCGTTACCGGATCAACAATGCCGACTGGCATGATGTCGATACTGAGAATCTAACACATACGTTTTCGTTTCCATATGAATGCCAATACACTCTTGAAATTGAAGCAAGCGACTGCATCGGAAACTCAAATCAACTCGTTAAACGGTTCTATGTTGATGACACCCCTCCAACGTTTCGAGTGATAAAACCACATAATGGCATCTTTGAACCAGGTGAAACCTTTCATGTAACTATTTTCGCAAAAGACGAATCTGTGTTTTTACCACCTTGTTATCAGAACCATGCCGTTGGGATACCTGATCAAAGCAAAGGTGAAGCATGGATCATAGATATCTACCCCGAATTTAAGATCTGTCAACTGGAAATCGATTATTTATATTATCAAGAAAACTCTTTTGAATACAATGGATATGTGACCATCCCAAATGATTGTTCAATTCCTGATGGAAGTGCATATTTTGTTGGAGGGGCATTTGATGCGTTAAACAATGGGAAACATTCAGTGAAAAACAAGATTGATGAATATTACCACAAATATGGCCCTGAATCAAATCAGTTCACCACACTCATCTCACAACTTAAACAAGATGAACACATCGTTGAAATCGTGTTGGATTCCGATACACCAAGTGGCCCAGATACTGATCCTCCCGTAGTAAAGATAGTTAAACCTGTACAAGGTGAAAGCATTCATGAAGATACGACAACCATTATGATCAATGCAACTGATGACGTAACCGAACCAAGAAATCTAACAGTGGAAGTAGAAATCATGGTTCCAGGTTACCATCATTTTCTCAAAACAGCCGATTACGATGAAGAAACCGGGGAGTTCAGTGTTACCTTTGATAATCACTGTATCAAGAACAACACTGAGATTAGACTACAAGCCTACGCAACGGATTCTGAGGATAAAACCGGGATTTCTCTTCCTGTGTTTTACACCGTAAAAAATGATGTTTATTTTTCAGTGTGGCTTAACCAAGGATGGAACCTGATTGATTTTGGGTCAATACAGGGAAATAGATCTGTTCCCAACGTGTTTCAATCAGTTGAACATCACTATCATATCATCTTTGAGTTAAGTACTGAACTCTACTACATAGAAGAACAATCGTTTAACACTTTAGAAGAAATCACTCCTGGGCAGAAATACTGGGTGAAGATGAAAGAAGCATCAGGATTTTATCTAGATCAAATGTTTGTATAATCAAAGGAGGAAACAGAGATGGAAATAATGAAAAATAGGACAAGCACCCTACTTATCATATCAATCTTACTTCTCACAATGACATGTACATTTACTTCAGTTCAAGGAGAGATACAGATAAAAATCATCCAAGGATCAGCCTTGCTTGTTGGTGTTGATGATGAAGCCTATCCTTTTGAAGCAGGAACAAGTATTCGCGTACTAGTAAGTGATGGACAAGAAAAAACCATTGAGATAAAAGAGTTTGATGTTGACAATAATTTGAACTTTGGCGTTGGTTTTCTTTCCATTGATGAAGGAGAAACCGTTTCCTTTCAGATCTTCCATCAAGGATCGTATCAGCATCCATCAATAGTGGAATTAAATAATACAGCTGTTGAAGATAAAAATATTACTGTTACTTCTGAAGAGATCTATCAATTGAATCTCTACATTCATGTCGATGATAGCTTCCTTTTACTTCCTGAAACACCGGATCCCGCACACAATCAGCAAGATGTTTCTATAAAACCAACGTTACGATGGGAGTGTAACACAACAATGCTTGATGACCACTGGTTTGATGTTTTTCTTTCAACAAGCGAATCATTGATTGATTCAGATAGAATTGCAGAAAACATTAGTGAAACCAACTATACCGTACACCCATCGTTATCCTATGAAACAACCTATTATTGGCAGGTAAGAATCAAGGATGAGTATGGTAACTATCGAAATGGTCCCAAGTGGATATTTACTACGAAAAATAAATCTTTACCGGAGAAACCAACGAATCCTGTTCCAGGGAACAAATCAGCCGACATACCAAAAAATCAACAATTACAATGGACAGCTACTGATCCTGATGAAGACAATCTTACCTTTGATATCTATTTTGGTACAACTACCAATCCCATACTAAAGATCTCTAATAGTACAACTAATCGCTATGATCCAGGAATCCTCTCGTATAATACCACGTATTACTGGAGAATTGTTTCATGGAACACACATAATCAAAGCACGATGGGGCCCTTATGGCAGTTCACTGTTTCAGAAACAAATATGAAGCCAACGATTCCATCAAATCCCCAACCTAAAAACGAAACAACCGATGTTAACACAAATATAACTCTAAAATGGCAAGGAGCTGATCAAGACAGTGACACTGTTTTTTATGATATCTATGTTGATGAAAACTCTCCACCTTCCTTTAAACAAGGGAATCTTACATCTTCATCGTTTACATTGACTAACCTAACAGATAATACAACATATTATTGGAAGATTGTTTCAATTGATGCTGAGAATGCGACACGGAACGGACCAATATGGTCGTTTACCACTGAAACAAAAAAACCCCTCCAAGTTTTCAAGGCCCATGCTGGTGGCCCATACAAAGGGTTGATTAATGAAGATATCACTTTTGATGCGTCAGAAAGCAAGGGAGATATCACTGGGTATCAGTGGGATTTCACTAGTGATGGAACGTGGGATACGGATTGGTTAGATTCACCAACATATACTTTTTCTTTTGATACATCTTATTCTGGAAGAGTCACCGTCATGGTCAAAGATGACGAAGGAAACATTGACACTGAGTCAGCCTCTATAGAAGTGACAAAGGCAAATAACCCACCAAAGATAACAACCATTGAAGGGCCAGATACCAGCGATGCCAACACTTCAATCACTATTAATATATCTGCTACGGATCCTGATAATGATAGACTCACCTATACCATTGATTGGGGTGATGGATCAAGTCCAACTTCGAAAACTGGTGATAGTGGAACGGTTCTTCAATCCAGTCATATGTATACAAAATCAGGTTGGTATACGATAACAGTGACGGTGAAAGATCCTTCAAATGCTTTAGATAGTGACGATCATTTTATTATCATTTCAGAAGAAAAATTTGTGGAGGAAACAAATGAAAAATCTGGGGGATTTCCTTTCATATTTATTATCATTATTGGTATCATTATTGCTATTGCGATACTTGTTTATTATCTATATAAGAATGACAAATTACCGATCAAAAAACAATCATCAAACGATATGAAAAAAAATCCGTTTAATAGTATTCTTCCCGCTTCATTTAAGAAAGATAAACCATCAAAGAACGATTCTTCCTTATCTTCCTTGCCCCATCAATTAAATAGAACTACTCAATCGATCCCCCAACCAAATCAGTTCTCAAACGAAAAAGAAAAGCAAAAACTATTTTCAAAACCAAAATCCTTTATTCAACATGATACAAAGAAAGATTCAGCTTCATCTTCAGATAAACAATCGATAGACGGGGCAAATGAGTTCAAACGATTATAGACCCCTCATACTCTTTTGAATTAAACAGAAATGTTTAAATGGTTTTTTTCTTTTCTATTTTTGAATATATTCCCTATCAAAATGATTAGTGATTGAGGGAGGGGGGAACTGATGTTAATTGAGGGAGAAATCACTGAAGAGCTGTTAACAATCATATACATACTCATAACGATTATAATCATATATGTTATAATATTTCTAATGTTATTTATTTTTCATTGTAGGGGGGAAACGTATAGGAATAAAAAACGAAAACAAGAAATTTACCTTTACAATCAAGAAAGAAGCTCAATGATACAAGAATCAGAAAAAAAACCAAAGCAAGAAGATGATGTCAAACACAATCCAACCTAAACTAACAATAAATATAATTTATAGAAAAGTAGCGAGAAAACCACCGGTTTCATCCGGTGGATGAATCGCTT
>CAYOTP010000077.1:0-6760 GCA_964406955.1 uncultured Thermoplasmatales archaeon
TTGTCGTATTTTCTTAAGAGGGAGGTGTTGGCGGGTGTGATTGTGGTGTTGCATCTGTTTGCCCGGGATCTTGGTTTTAAAACGCATCTTCATTTGTTGATCACGGAAGGTGGTTTTGATAAGAAAGGATGTTTTGTTCGGAAGCGTTTTATTCCTGAGGGTGGGATGAGGGATACATGAAAGGACTGTTATGAATTGGTATTTGGATAATGGTTAGGTCAAACATGTTGTTTCGATGGGTGTGTTTGCGTTTATTGAGGCCTTAATTCAGCATATTCATGATCGTCAGTTTAAGATGATTTTATATTATGGTGTATATTTGATAAAATGAAAATCTCGATTTAGGTTGCATGTTTATGAAAGTACAACTCAGTTGAAATCTGGTGATTTTTCTAAAAATCGTGATATATGTTGTCTTTTTTGTGGTGAAAAGATGGAGTTTGTGAAATATTAGATGACTAGCCCACCTTCAAAAAAATGTTTTTAAGGAAAGAATCAAGGACTGTTATCCTTTTTCTATGATTGTTGATGCTGTTAAGAAATTATTCATTTCTCCTGTAAGGATTTACCTATATGAATAACAAAGAACACTTTGAGTATTATCTATTTTGTTTGTTATGAGGTATCTAATGAAAATGGTTTAGAAGAATCGAAGTACTTGGATTTCATCTATATTGATGTTTCCTGCATTATCATATGCCATGGCTTTAAGTGTATAAGATCCAAAAATCCCTCTTTCTTTCCAATTTCTAAATCTATAGGGGTAAAATCTATCTTCAGATCGAAATTGACCATTAACGTAGAATTCGACTTTGTCAATACCTGCGAGTTCACTAGAGGCCTCAACTTCGACATCAACAGTTCCAATAATAATGGTTTGTCCCATGTCCCGAATTTTTTCATTAGCGAGGTATAATCCCTTATCCGGTTTTGTAATGTTTATCGATGGGGGAGTTGTGTCAACATCCCATACTAATGAAACACTAAGATTGACTTGTGGTACTTCCCTTATCCCGCTTGCTTGAATAAGAGATCGGCTGGTACTTTCTGATGGACCTACTTGTACATTATATCCTCCATCAAAATACATTGTTGGAACATAGTAGACCATAAAATCATTTGACATCCGTTCATTGGCAACAGTATTAACATCTGTGATCATGGAGACATAATAGAATGGGAAATCACCTGATGAATAAAGGTTATAAAGCTCTCTACTTGCTATGGCACATGGTGGACACCAGGTTGCTGTTGCCTTTTCAACAAACACTGTATGGGTAAAATCATTGGTGACTGTGTTATATCCAATGGTATCTGCAGTTGCACCTGCTGCCGCATCAGCAAAATAGGCATCAAACTGTCTTTCTTGAGTATCGGGTATTGAATGGCGGATTTCTGAATCTTCGTTGAATAAAACTGCAATCGCCATAATGTTATCTTCATCAACATCCCAAGATGGATTCCAGCTTGGATTCCAAAAAATATTTTTGGTAAATGTATCTGAAATTTCGATTTTTCCATCAAAGGCAAAATCCAAAAATCCAAAATGATATGGTTCATTATCATTAGTATCCCATCTTGATGTGGGTTCAACCATATAGATCTTTAAATTCCCGCGATAATCAGTATCTTCTAGATTGGTAATATCAACTGAAATTTTCCAGTATCCACTTTGTTCATTTTGTACTGAATTTATTGAATTGTTACTTTGAACTTGTTGAAATGCTGGTCCGCTGATGTTCAAAAGTAGAAAAAGTATAGTCACAGCAATAATTGATAATATCTTTTTTTGTTGTTTCATATAGTGTCCCCTTAATAATTTACAATTGTTAATATATATACTTACTTTACTTATAAATATTTTTCTTCTTGCTTAATCAAAAAAAAATTTCCAATGGAAGTTCGTTTTTACAAAGTTGGCAAGTAAATATTTAAATGGGATTAACGATATATTATAAAGTATCATAAAAAAAATTAATTGGGGACAATTGAATGAACAAGCCACTAATACTATGTGTAATTTTATTTATTTTGAGTGGAATGAATGGTATTACAATTCTGGAGGCAAAAGATAACAATCATTTCATTCAGACGATAACATTTGAAAAACCAGCACTTTCAGAATGGGACGAAAGCTCGTTACTAAAAATTAATAATATCGAAACAATCATTCGTGAACCAGGAAAACCATTAATTTCATCATATGAACAAATATACACTTTTCCTTTTGGAACAAAAATTAATGACATTTCTTGTGAAATTCAAGATTCTCAATTTATGAGCATTGACCAAGAAATTCAATATGCCCCCCTCCCTGTAAGTTCTCAATATCAAATTTTATCTGAAGATACTGTAGTTGAACTTGATTCAACAATATATCCGGAAGAATGGTTTGATTATCGAGTTGGATCAGGAATTCAGGGTCAAGAAAGAAAAGTGTTTGTCACTCTTTCAATATATCCTATACGATATCATCCATATAAGAATCAAGTAGAATATATCGATGAAATCACAATGGATATTTCTTATGAATCTCAAAAGGGAGACACACTTTTGAATAATGAAAGATATGAATTGTTGATTTTATCACCGCCAGAATTTTTTGTAGAGTTGATTCCGTTAGTTGATCACAAAATATATACACAGAATCTAAGCACAAAAGTAGTAACTACAACTGATATCTATGAGGAACTATATTTTGAAGTGAAAGGAAGGGATAACCCTGAAAAAATCAAATACTTCATTAAAAATGCTATCGAATCATGGGGTACAAACTATGTTATGTTTGTTGGAGGATCAGGACAATTTCCCACTAGGGAAACACATGTATTTGTTGACTATCATGATGGGGATGATGAAATATTTGTTAGTGATCTTTATTATGCTGATATTTACGATGCTGAAGGAAAATTTTGTAGTTGGGATTCAAATGAAAATGATGTCTTTGGGGAATTCGATTGGGATGATAACTATGATGATGTGGATCTTTATCCGGATGTTCACTTTGGTCGATTAGCAGCGACTAGCAGTGATGTTGTTGAAGCAGTGGTCAATAAAATTATAACATACGAGTCAGAAGAAGCATGGACGAAAGATTGGTTTAATACCATGGTTGTCATAGGTGGAGATACATTTCCAGGGGATGAAAAAGGAATTAACGAGGGGGAATACATGAATCAAGCATCTCTTGATTACATGGATGGATTTATACCTAATAAAATCTGGGATTCCAATTGGAGATTAAGTGGTTTTTCTCCAACAGGAGTAGAAAATATTAATTCTGCCATTGAAAATGGATGTGGCTTTCTTGATTGGGCCGGTCATGGGGGTACAGGTGTGTGGACAACGTATCCACATAATGGGAGTAGACAATCCCTTCCAACACCGCTTGGTGCATATCGCAGTAATAATGTATTAGATTTAAAAAATGAAGATAAACTTCCCATTGTTGTTACAGGTGCTTGTAGTGTTGGAAAGTTTAATACAAATCCAAAATGTTTCACTTGGTCATTTGTAAAAAATCCAGATGGTGGTGGAATTGGATCATTTGGTCCTTCTGGGCTAGCCTGGGGATATACGGGAACATGGGTGACATATGGACTAAGTGGCAAACTACATATGGGATACTATAAAGCATTTGCTGAGGGTGCTTATACACTTGGAGAAATGCACACCGGAGCATTGATTGATTATATCTCTTCAAGTATGGATGGGGGAGATCATAAAACCATCCAACAATTCATGCCATTTGGAGATCCAAGTTTGATGGTACGTGATGAATCATCTCCTCCTGAAAAGCCGATATTAAATGGTCCGCCCTCTGGAAAGATTAGAGAAAAAATTACGTATACAGCAACAACAACTGATCCAGATGATGATAAGATTAGCTTTATATTTGATTGGGGTGATGGAACATATTCAGAATGGATTGGTTTCGTCGATTCAGGCGATGAGGTACAAGCAACTCATACATGGGAAAAAAGAGGAGATTACAACATTAGAGTACTGGCAAGAAATGACCGTGGTGTACGAAGTGAATGGTCTGATCCTTTACCTGTAAACATGCCATATCAACGACAATTATCATATAATCCTTTAATTGAACGAATAATTGCGAACCATCCATTTTTGGGTTCTTTTTTTGATAATATATCTTGTTTAAAAAATTTAAAAGATTGATGGGTATTAAAAAAGTTAAATTATAAAAGATTCAATTAATATACTCTCTTCATCCTAAAAAGAATCATTACAGACCTAAAATTGAATGGATTTTTTTCATTGCAGATAAACTCAAATCTAGAAAAGTATCGATATCTAACCCAAGGTCTTGGCAGAGTTTGATTCGTTCTCGATCACAACCTTTTGCAAATGAGGCATCCTTCATCTTTTTTTTCAATGTTGAAACTTTCACTTCAGATAATGATTTATTTGGTTTGACAAGAGCTGTTGCAACAATCAACCCTGAAATGGCATCTGAAGCAATCAATGCTTTGTCAAGAAATGTCGTTGGAAGATAACCCGTATGAATATAATTATGGCCCTTGATTGCATTTATCCCCTGAGTGGGGAGAAGATCGTTAAGAATTTCAGCTGATATGATTCCATGTTCTTGAGGATTGTTTTGGGTATATTCATAATCGATATCATGGAGCAACCCTATATTACTCCAAAGTTGATGATCCTTTTTAAGATACAATGCAAGGTCGTTCATGATTACTTCCACTGCATAGGAATGTTTACGTAATGAATCATCCTTTAAATAATTGTGAAGGAGGGTAACTGCTTCTGTTCTATTAATCATAATTAATAGGACAATACATTATGCGATTTTTTAAACCTTGTTAAAAAAACAAAAAGAACAAGCAATAAAAAAATCCCCCATCCTTTTAAGCAGGAAATGTTTATTACCATTAATCAGTATAACAGCTACAAATAATAATTGATAAAAGGACTTGTGATGCTGTGAATCAAAGAAATGATGAAGTTCCTGAAGAACATATACGACTGCGTTTGCCAAGGAGAAACACCGGAGAACTCTTTGCCATTGCCGAACATTTAATGGGTGGGTCACGTATGAATGTTGTCTGTGCAGATGGAAAAGCAAGACTTGCTCGTATCCCTGGACGAATGAAACGAAGAGCTAGAGTGAGAGCTGGCGATCTTCTCATTGTGCTGCCCTGGGATGTCCAAGATGCCAAAGCTGATGTAGTCTACCGATATACAAAGACGCAATCAAGGATTTTAAGTAGAAGGAATCTTCTCCCAGAGAATTTAGATGTGTTCTGATTCATATTTTCTTAATAAAAAACAGAATAAAAAATTAGATGATGCCATTCAACACATGATCAACCGTCAAGGTGTCGATCGAAAAACAGCTGATGAAGTATTTGACAGATCAACGCTTTTTAGCATTGAAAAACTCATTTCTGATCGAATTATTGATTATATTGATTTTCCAATTTCAACAGGGAAAGAAGGAAATGTGTTCCTAGGTATAACTCCAGAAAATACTGAGGTTGCCATTAAAATATATCGTATTTCAACAGCCACCTTCAAACATATGGCTGATTACATCGTGGGCGATCCTCGTTTTCAATCATTACATAGAACTAAGAGAGATATTGTATATGCATGGACGTTAAAAGAATACAAAAATCTTGAAAAACTGATGATAAATCACATTCCTTGCCCAAAACCGATTAAAAAAATTAATAATGTTTTAGTTATGGAGTTCGTTGGAACAAATCGTCAACCAGCACCATTGTTAAAAGATATTCGCCTTGATAATCCACAGAAGATTTTTGAAAAACTTATAGAATATATGACCTTAATGTTTTCAAAAACAAACCTGGTTCATGGTGACTTCAGCTCCTTTAATATCCTTTATCATAATGATAAACCTGTGATTATCGATCTAGGTCAAGCGGTACTCAAAAATCATCCTCGGGCAACTGAATTCTTGATTAGAGATATTCATACCATCCGAAACAATTTTAAACGATACAAGATAAAACTACCATCCAATGAAGAATTGTTTCAAACAATAACACAGAAGAAAAATGATGATTAATTATGAGATATGTTCGAATTCCTATGAATCGTGTTGCAGTACTTATTGGACCAAATGGAACAACCCGGAAACAGATTGAAAAAAAAACAGAGATTCCTCTTTCTATCAACTCTCAAACTGGTGAGATTATCATTGATGATCATGAAGCAAAAGACCCGTTTATGATTTTTAAAGTAGAAAATATCGTAAAAGCAATAGGTCGAGGATTCTCCCCGGAAAATTCATTGAAATTGTTGGATGATGATTTTGATTTTTTCATTTTTGACATTCATGATTATGTAAAGAAAACTCCGGCTCATGTTCACCGTGTAAAAGCACGAATTATCGGTACAAACGGAAAAACAAAGAAAGTATTAGAAGATATTACCGGATCAAAAATCTCTATTTATGGACACACCATTGCTATCATTTGCCATCTGATCGATATGGATATCGTCAAAAAGGCTATTGACAAGTTACTAAAAGGAAGTAAGCATGCAACGGTGTATCGTTTTGTAGAAAAAAGTATGAAAGACCTTCGCTTACAACAAGGTTTTTGATAAATGGATTCAGGGCAACATTTTAATAGGCATTATTAATTCCCAGTGCTAAACAAATCAATCAAGTATCTAGGATTGATAAAAAGACTTTTTATCTGCCGTCGTAGCTCAGTTGGTGGAGCACTCGGCTGTTAACCGAGCGGTCGCCGGT
>CAYOTP010000078.1:0-6455 GCA_964406955.1 uncultured Thermoplasmatales archaeon
AAGTCTGGGAGAACTTCTCACTTTCTGCGGTTGAGATGGGATGGTAATGCACTCCTTAAAAAATACCAGCCCAGACTTTTTTATTGCTTCTACTATCCAAGATAGTTCACTAGTTTAAGTACCTTTTTCGCAGGTGAACGTGCAGTTATCTTTTTCTGTAAAATATTATGAAAAATAATTATAATATTTAATCGTTTTTTGTTTGTTAAGTAAATATTATCTTTTTATCAATTTGATCCATTTTCCATCAATAGCATGCTGGTAGGCATCTCGATTATGATCACCAATATATATCTTGTCGCCAACAGTATGTTTTGTTCTTGTTGTCCAATTGGTAAACGATTTTTTAACACGATATATTTCCATACCCGGTATTGCTTTTGGAAGGTAACTTGCATCCGAAGTCTTAAGAAGTTCCTCCTGCCGTTGAAGTTTAAATTTTGAATAATTACCTTTGTATGTTTTAAGAAGACCATCACTCATAAAAAAGATGTTGTTAGTCACCCGATCTAGAAAGCGACGATCGTGAGATACAACTAAAACTGTTCCATCATATGTATTTATTGCTTGTTCTATGGCATGTTTTGATTCCATATCCATATGATTGGTTGGTTCATCGAGCATGAGAAAATTAAATGGTTGAACAAGTAATCGAAGTATGGCTAATCGTGCTCGTTCCCCTCCAGATAGCATGCCAACTTTATTAAAGATCATATCTCCTTTAAAGTTGAATTGGCCAAGTAGTGCTTTTGCATCGTTTTCTGAGATGTCCATATGATCTCTGCGCAATTCATCAACAAGAGTGTTGTTCATATTAAGTGAAAGATGGGCTTGGTCAAAATATCCCCATTTCACACCGGAACTCATTTGAAGTGTTCCATTATCTGGTTGTTCCTCACCAGTTAATAACTTCAAAAAAGTGGTTTTTCCACAGCCATTGGGTCCGATAAGACCTATTTTTTGTCCTGCAAGAATTTCAAAATGTTGATCATCTAAAATGAGGATATCATCAAATTGTTTTCTTATCTGTTTTCCATCAGCAACATTTTTTCCAGATTTGAAAACAGATTTAAATCGAAATTTGAGGAAGAATGATTTTAAAACCTCGTTTTCAACGAATTGTTCTTTTTCCAATCGTTTTATCTTACTAGCAATCTGCCGGTCATATTTGTTTCGACGGTTCATTTTTTCGATAATGTTTTTTTGCCGTTTTATCTCAGCATTCCGTTTTTTTATAGCTTTACTTTGGATATGTTTTTGCATCCTTTTTTGTTCTTCATATTCCTGAAAGACCACATTATAACAATTGAGGGAGTCAGCCTCGAATTCAAACACTCGGTCAACAAGATCATCTAGTAAATATCGATCATGTGAAATGATCAGGACGGCATTTGGAAAATCAGCGATTCTTCCTTCTAGCCATTCGATGGTTGGAATGTCAAGATGGTTCGTTGGTTCATCAAGAAGTAATACATCACATTCATCCGATTGGGCAAAGATACTTGCAATAGCAATCTTTTGCCTTTCACCCCCTGAAAGTAGTTTTGTTTTTGTGTTTTTTGAAAGATTTCTCAGGTCCAACTCGGAAAGGATTTCCAGTGCAGCATCCCACCGGTTATCACTTGTCAGTTTGCTTGCAGTAATCTTTAGTTTCTGCAATCGTTGGATAATATCCTCATATTCTGGAGAACTGTAGATAGTGGGATCTTGTAAGCGTGCCTCAAGGGAGTTAATCTCCCGTTGAATGGAGGTAGGTTTTGTTGTCCGTTGGAAAAAATCATAGAGGGTAACATCCTCTTGGCTTATGGCAACCTGATCTAGGTATCTCATATGGATATTGTCCTTATAGGTGATATGACCAAAGCTTGGTGGCTCCCAGCCCAATAATAATTTGAACAATGTTGTTTTTCCACAGCCATTGGGCCCAAGAAGTCCAATACAATCAGATCGATATATTTCAAAGGAACTATTTTCAAATAAGATTTCACTTCCAAATGATTTTGCAATATCATTAGCTTTTATGAGTGAGTCCATTGAAGATGCGTAATACTGTTCTCCTGTTTAGTTTTTTAGCCTGAACAGTATAATGCTATTTGCATCGTTTCTTATTTAATAAAAAAAATCACTCTTGATCAACGGTATATATCTCTCGAAGTGGTATGTAGAACACAAGAATTGCAATAAATATCCATAATAACACACCGGGTAAAACCGGAGGATATTGAAACACCGTTATGTTCAATCCTGAGATAATGATGAATGCGACAATCACACCAGTTAATGCTTCACCTGCGATAAGACCTGCAGTGAACAAGAGTCCAGTTCTAACTACTTTTTCCTTCGGTTTAACCTCTGTTTGCTTGATGGCTAAATCCCATTCAGTAGCCTTCCCATCGTTATCAGATCCAAACTTCTTTTCAATTTGCCTATTTGTAAACTGACGAATGATACCACCACAGAAAATAGGAGTTGCTAGCGTAAACGGCAAATAAATACCAATTGCAACGGGAAGCACAGGTAAATCAATCAAGATCAACACAAACGCAAGGATCACACCCGCTATTACAAAAGGCCAAACCATTTCACCACCAAGGACACCTTTAATGATACCGCTCATGAGGAATGCTTGTGGTGCAGGTAAATTGGGACTCCCTATCGTATATGCTTTATCCAATGCTGAAACAACTAGTGCAAGTACAGGAGCAGCAGCCATAATTCCAACTAATTCAGCAATTTGTTGTTTCGATGGTGTTGCTCCGATCATCTGTCCTGCAGTTAACGATTGAAGAACGTCACCAGATATTGCAGCACAACAAGCAATCACTGCAGCAATGAGAAGAGCTACCCCATATGCATTCACATCACCTGAAAGACCAAAACCAAGTAAAATTAAAGATGTAATTAGTAAAATAGAAACAGTTACTCCAGATGTTGGGTTATTGCTTGAACCTACAAGTCCTGCCATGTATCCTGCAATGGCACTGGCAATGAATGCAAAAAGAATGGCAAATACAGCCATAATTCCTGAGATCACCCATTCATTCGATATCCATACGTATACCAAGAAAACAGGAATGGTTAATAATCCAATTGAAAGAAATACCCATTTAAAATTTAAATCCTGATCAGTTCGTTTTTTGGTATTAACTTCTCCACTACTTTTTATTCCTACAATTGCTTCACGGATACCATCAGCAAGATTATGACGTAATCTAAAAATGGTCCATAACCCTCCAACCACCATGGCACCAACACCAATGTATCTGATATAATTTCCCCAGATCTGATAAAAACCCCAAATGAAACGACCAATGTCTAGGTTACCTGCGCCCATCGTCATAGCATCTGAAATCTCTGCAGCAGTCGTAGGTGTGGGAATGCCCGTGGCAAGGGCAATTAATGGAGCTAATATCGCCCATCCAAGAAGACCGCCAACAAATACAAAAGAGGCTATCTTTGGCCCAATAATCCATCCAACGCCAAGTAAAGCAGGAGAAATTGCAATCCCTCCATAAAGAAATCCTTCTTGTTCACCGCTTCCAATATTGAATCGTCCGATATTTAAAATTCCTTGTAGTTGTCCATGGAAAACTTTCAGACCAACTTGACCAAATTTTAATAACGCTCCAAGTAAACCACCAATAAGGAGCCAAATACCGCTTCCAGATGAACTGGATGTTTCTGTTCCATCACCAACAGTAGTAGTTAATACTGCAGCGACTGCAACACCTTCGGGAAAGGGAAGATCTGTTTTGATGATAAGTGCCCGTCTTAAGGAAACCATCCAGAGTACTCCAAGAGTACCGCCAAGCGCAGCAACAATAGTTGTTTCCAGATATTGAATCTCCGTCCAGGTGCCAAGTAGAACCATTGCCGGAATGGTGAAAATAACCCCTGCAGCTAAAGCGGTTCCTGCGGCTGCTCCCATCATACCTATGTTTATTTCAAGAATCGTTCCTTTTAATGGTTTAAGCAAAGCAAACGCCATAACGGCTCCGGGAATTGCAGCTGAAACGGTCATTCCTGCATATAATCCAAAATATGCATTTGCTGATCCAAGAACAATTGCAAGGATTGCTCCAACTAGAGTAGCTTTAATAGTTAATTCCGGAATGTTTTTTTCTGCGGGAATAAATGATTTAAAGTTTTCTCGAGATGACATACTAGTTCAAATAATATAATATGGTACTATTTATATAAAAGCATCGTGTCTGAATGACATGCAATCACTCCACTTTAAACAATTCAAATAAGAAAGTATAAAGAAAATAAACAACATGTTTTATTATGATTTGGTAACCTTCTCCCACACGTTATGAATACCGGATCTTCCGGTTTGGTTGCAGTATTGCTTTTAATCGAACTGATCATTTGTTTTTCAAAAATTTTTGAAAATAATACTAATATGAAATAACTATGAATCTTAAAATATATGCATTTGGCTGATATGAATAAGTCGGTTAAAATATGGCCTGTTTTGAGACTGAAAACGAAGCAGTGATTTTGATATGGGCGTGTACATGGACCATTTTATTCAACCAAGATAAACGGCAACAATGGCCAACAAAAACCTTGATCGAGGAGGATGTCATGCTGATGACAAAACAAACTACCATCTAAAGAAAGTAAGCAATCGTACTTAGTCGTGCACATCTTGATCTTATTAGGACATATCAACAACTTTGCCATTTTCCTGTACACACCAGTACATACTCTAAATCTCCATATGGTATAGTAATTGAATTCAGTGGATGACCTCTTGATAAGGTGATTGAATGTTGTATCTTTACTGTGCAGTTATTGCATCTTTGACCCCATCCCAATTATTAGAGATGAACAAAAGGAAAACCACTGTTGACTGAAAGCGTTTTTTCGATAACATACACAAACGCTATGTAATCTGCTGTTGTTCTTTTTGTTTCTGCGAGATCATAATAAAAATATTTGTAGTTTCTTATCAGGTTCATAGAGTTGTGGTAGTCATCCATTCATAGTTTTAAGATCTTGAGCTGAAACTCATTCAAAAAAGAAGGACGAAAGATTTATATAGTTTTACTTATTAAAAAAATTAGAGGCGTAAGAAAGATTATCACAGAAGGGAAGGAGAGACGATAGGAAAAAATTGTTTTACATTAGTTTGAAAAGTAATTGTTTTAAAACGATTTTTAAACATATTTTTTGGATTGTGAAATTATGAGAAATAAAATGAAAGCTAAGGTAAGTAAATCTAATACATCAGTATTGTTAGAAAGTCCAGGATTTAGTTCAAAAAGAATTGTCATTAAATATGGAGGTAATGCTATGTTGGATGATGATCTTAAGGATTCAGTAGTCGCGGACATCGTTCAACTGAAAAAAATCGGACTTAAACCAATTATTGTCCATGGTGGAGGACCTGCCGTCAGCAATCAAATGGAAAAGGAAGGGTTAGAACCAGAATTTGTTCATGGGCAACGGAAAACAGATGAGGAAACATTGGAAATTGCTGAAATGGTTCTTTCAGGTAAAGTCAACAAGGAATTAGTCAGACTTATCAATGGACGAAACGGTAATGCTGTTGGAATTTCTGGAAAAGATGGAACACTAGTAAAATCTCGAAAAACAAAAAGGAAAATGGAAGTCGATGGAAAAATGGAAAGAGTTGATATGGGGCGAGTTGGTGAAGTGTATAATATAGATACAACACTTGTTGAAACACTTATTGAAAATGATTTTATTACTGTGATTTCTCCGATTTGTGCTGGTGACGATGAAGGTGATTTTAACGTTAATGCAGATACACTTGCTGGTGAACTTGCATCTTCGTTGAAAGCAGATTCTCTCATCTACTTAACCAATGTAGATGGCATCCGTGAAAAAAAGGATGATGAAAAAACTCGTTTGAAGAAAATTCACATTAAAAAAGCTGAGTCATTAATTGGTAAAAAAATTCAGGGAGGGATGATCCCAAAAGTGGAATCTGCTGTAAAAGCAATAAAAAACGGTGTAAAAACCGTTCGAATTATTGATGGTACAAAGAAACATTCCTTGCTACATTCTTTTGAAAAAAGTTCTGATTACGGAACAGTTATTTACTCAAATAAGGGGGAATAAGAATGGATTTTAAAGAAGTTGAAAAAATTGATTCAGAATATCATTTCCAGATTTATGGAAGGCTGCCCCTTTTATTGAAAAAAGGGAAAGGATCTCATGTGTGGGATTCTGATGGAAAGGAATATATTGACGTGCTCGGCGGAATTGCAGTGAACAGTCTTGGTCATTGTCATCCAAACGTGGTTAATGCTATTAAAAACCAGGCTGAACAACTTATTCATTGTACGAATATTTATTATATCGAACCTCAAGCAAGATTAGAAAAACTTCTCCTTGACAATTGTGATATGGATCGTGCCTTGTTTGTCAATAGCGGTACTGAAGCAGTAGAATCAGCAATCAAACTTGCTCGGAAATGGGCA
>CAYOTP010000079.1:0-6329 GCA_964406955.1 uncultured Thermoplasmatales archaeon
GTTCAATGAGAACTGCATCATCTTCAGAATCTTCAACAAGTAACACATTAATTTTCTTCTTCATATTCTTTCCTCCATGTTTTTATTTAAGGTAAAATAAAATGTACTTCCTTTTCCTTCCGTTGATTCCGCCCAAATCTTTCCACCATGTCTATTAAACACTCTTTTAACAATACCAAGTCCAATACCTGTACCTTCATATGTATCATTGGAGTGAAGGCGTTGAAAAGGAACAAATAACTTATCCACATAATCCATATTAAAACCAGTTCCATTGTCTTTGATATAAAAAACCGGTTCTCCGTTCTTCTTTGTTTTACCTATTTCAATCACAGCTGTTTTTTCGGCTTGTGTGAATTTCCAGGCATTATTAATCAGGTTTTCCAAAGCAATCTGAAGTAAATGTTTATCACCTTCAAGGGTGAGATCATTTTGAATTTTAATAATAACTTTCCTGTTGGGATTTCTCTTTTTTAATGAACTAATTATTGATTCTGCCATTTTTGAGATATTAACATTAGAATACTCAATTTTATGTCGGGTAATTCGAGATAACTTCAACAACCCATCAATCAATTCACCCATTCGTTGTGTGGCATTTCTAATTCGATGTAAGTAATCCTTTCCCTCATCATCCAATTGATGTTCATAATCTTCTAAGATTGCTTGACTAAACCCATCAATACTTCGTAATGGCGAACGCAGGTCATGAGAAACAGAATAACTAAAAGCCTCTAATTCTTCATTTACTGAAGATAATTCAGCCGTTTGCCTCATAAGAAAAGAATTTAGATGTTTAATCTTCTCTTCAATCATCTTCCTATCAGTAATATCTTGAAAAAGACCCACGGCTCCCACGATTTCATTTTCTTTGTTTTTTATTGGGGCGGTATTAACAATCATATGACGAATTTGATCATCAGGCCATCGAATAGATAACTCTTCACCTTTGATTGTCTCCCCAGATAACGCAGAGCGAGTTAATGGTAAATTTTCAGGTTTTATTTTGTCTCCTTTAAATGTAGTAATGCAGAATACTGAGTGACTGTGGTATTCTTTCCCAATGGGAATAGGGCGATTATAGAGCTCTTCAGCTAATTTATTTGCAAAGATGATACGAGCATCTTTATCCGCAATAATGATAGCTTCAGGAGCATTATTAAAAATAGTTTTAAATCGTTGAGACTCCGCTTCAAGTTTATTATAAATCTCAAATATTTTTTCTTCCATTTTCTTTTGGCTGGTTATATCTTGGGCAATGCCTATCATCCGCTCTGCCATTCCTTCAGAATCGCGAAGTACTTCACCATTTTCCCGTATCCAACGAATACTTCCATCAGATAAAACGATTCGATGTTCAATATCATACTCTTCATCATTTTTTACTGCGAATTGAATGGCATCAAGGACATAATCCCGATCCTTTGGATGAACACATTGTAAAAACACTTTATATTTATCAACAATAAATTTTTCCTTTATTCCATAAATATTCTTAATTTCATCAGACCAAAAAATTTCATTAGTTTTTAAGTTCCAATCCCATGTTCCAATATCTGCTGCTTTTTGAGCTAACTTAAGTCGTTTTTCGTTTTCTTTAAGAGACCTTTGATTATCTTTCAAGTTACTAATGTCGATAGCGAATTCAAAACGAACCTTTCTTCCATTGATCCATTCGATTATTTGATCCGTTATTAAAAAATCCTTATTAAGAGTGGGATTGTGAAATTCCCACTCAATGGGTTCTCCCTCTTGATTTAATATTTTATCATTTGTACAAAAATTGCATGGTTGATCCAGATGTTGAAAAACATTGTAACATTTTTTACCAACAGGATCCTCTCCCAATAATTTCTTGAAGTAATCATTAACATACAATATTTCATATGTTTCTGGATCAGATACATATGCAATTTGATTTATAGAATTAAACAAGGTAAGTTCAGGTATTTTTTCCTTTTTAGAATCTTTATTTTCTATTTGCTTAACTTTTTTTATGTAAATCCCTCAAAATATAAAACATCATTCATATTAAATATATAAGTAAAATACATATATTTTTCACTATTAAGACAAAGAAAGCAATCATTAATAATTTTTTCCTTTATTTTTTTCGATTTAAACACAAATCGTATAATATTCAAAATAAAATCGATTCGCAACATTTTAGCTTACACCTCTTCAAGATTTTCTAATGTCTTTTGGATCAATTCAGGTAATGCAGGGTGAATATGCATTGCCACACCGATATGTCCCACTTCTCCGTTCATGCTCATACTAGTAATTATTTCCTGAATGATTATTGGTGCATATGGGCCAATAATATGAAAACCAATGATTCTGAAATCATCTTTCTTTACGATTGCCTTAGCGAAACCAGTTGATTCCATCATCGCCTGTCCTTTCGCCACTGAACCATATGGTGCAGTACCAATAAGTAAATCATGCCCATCTTTTTCTGCTTGTTCTTGAGTAAGTCCAACTGAAGCGATTTGCGGGTATGAAAATATGGCATGGGGAACCGCATGATACCTCATCTTTATTTTTTCATCATGTAGTCCATTGTGCGCAGCAATAGATGCTTCTTCATTTGCCACATGTTTAAACATATATTTTCCAATAGCATCACCAAACGCCCAAACATTATTTTGGGATGTCTGTAAAAACTCATCAACTTTTATGAATCCATTCTCATCTAATTCAACATCCGTATTTTCAATATGAAGTAAATCAGCATTAGATTTTCTACCAACTGCTACTAATATTTTTTCTGCAGCAAATCTTTTTTCAGAGCCTTTTTTATTTTTTCCAATGACCTCAAAAGAATTTTCAGTTTTCTTAACTTCAACGACTTCAACACCTGTAAAAACATTCATTCTTTCTTGGAATTTTTCCTTTAATAATTCAGAGATTTCTGGTTCCTCATGAGAAACTAACTGTGGAAGCCTTTCCAAAATAGTAACTTTTGATCCCATCGCAGAAAAAAAATGTGCATACTCTACTGCGATATATCCACCCCCAATAATAATGAGACTGTGAGGACATTCCGTTAAGTCTAATAATGATTCATTTGTCAAATAATCAACTTCATCAAGTCCTTTAATTGGAGGAATAAGGGGTCTTGCACCAGTACCAATAAATATTTTTTCTCCTTTAATTTTCATATTATTTATTTCGATAGTATTGTTATCAATGAAATACGCATTACCCTGAACATAATCAAGATTAGAAATATTGTTAATCCCATTTTTTTGATATTGTTGACTTTCCTTTCTAGATTTTCTCATTCGATTCATTATTGACTGAAAATCAATATCTGAAACAGTTGCAGTAATACCTAATTTTTTAGATTCTAAAATACTAACAATTTGATCAGCAGGAAAAATTAACATTTTACTTGGAATACAACCAACATTCTGACAAGTTCCACCAATTGGTTTTTGATCAATCAAACAGACACGATACTGATGATATAAGGCCACATTAGCAATTTCTAATCCTGATCCATTTCCAATAACAACAACATCATACCTTTTATCTAGTTCCAATGTTACACCTTTCCTTCATTAACCGTATAAAACTGAATGGTTTTCAAAAAATCATCTCTTGAAATAAAACCAATTAATTTTTCATTGTCCTTAACAAATATTCGATCAAGATTCTTTTTCATTAAGGTTTTAAAAACTGAAAAAGCATCATCATCAGATTGAACCGTTGGTATATCAGTTCTCATTGCTTCCTTAACCTTGGTATCAACCCAATTTGTCCTTTTTACCATTTTCAAATCCTTTATACCAATGACTCCTCTGAATTCATCATCTTCAACGACAGGATACACAATTTTCTTTTGTTCCATCATTCGTTCATAAACCTCTTGAATTGGTGTATCTGGATTTACCGTGTGAATATTTGTTCTCATCAATTCATTAATCTTCTTTCCTTCGAGCACATCAGAAATTTCAGATGTTTTTTGTTCCTGATATGCACCAAAGAAAATAAAAATAGCAATTAACAAAAGCCATAAATTAAAAAAAACACCAAAAATACCAAGAGCAATAGCCACGCCTTTCCCAATAGATGCTGCCGTTTTAGTTGCTTTTTGATAATTCATTTTCATAGCAAGAAGAGATCTGAGCACTCGACCACCATCAATTGGAAATGCAGGAATAACATTAAATCCTGCTAAAAGGATATTATAAAAAGAAAGTGTGCCAGATAAATTGAATAACATTGATGCAACTAATACGTTTTGATACGGTTTAAGTAAGATGTAGGAAGTTAAAAAACAGACCCCAATAAGTAAACTGACTAATGGTCCTGCCAATGCTATCTGTATTTCTTTCTTGGGATCTTTTGGAATTTCATCACTCTCTGAAGATCCGCCAAAAATGAAAAGAGTTATTCGGTTAACGTTGTGGCCAAATTTTTGTGTTAAGTAGGAGTGAGCCAGTTCATGTAAAAGAACACATGCAAAAAGGAGCACTGATGTTATAGCACCTAGGAAAATTTTATATTCATTATTAATTGGAAGAGCGCCAAATCCTATATTAAAACCAAATAATGAAACAGTTTCTATTGAGAAAATCCAGGTAAAAAATGCCAAAATAAAAAGAAATGTAAAATGAATTTTAATTGGAATTCCTAGAACAGAACCGATTTTTATGCTTGTTTTCATCGGAAGAAAAAACCCTAAGGTAAATATAAAAAAATAACCTAAAAACAACTAATAATTAAATTAAAAATGATTTAAAATGTATGTATAATTAATTTTAAAAGCAAAAAAATAGTTTACCAATATAGGAATTACTATCATTTTTTATGTATATTATTTTATTTACCTAAATCAAATCTCAGGGATTCAATCCAAATGGATTAAGTGATAATGAATCGCTTATATTAAAATATTCAGATTTCAAAAGCTATAAAAAGGGACAACATGGTAATAAACTAATATAGGTACAAGGGGAGTGGGATGGGATGACAAAAAAATTAATTATCACCATGCGACCCTTCACTAGCTCACCATCAAAAAAAAATTAGTTATATTGATATATAAAACAATAACTGAATAACAACTGAATAATAACTCATGGACAATTTAAAAAATATTTTTGAGATATTAAAAAAAAGAAAGAGGATTAATAACATATTTTGGAATAAAAAGAAAACATAAAAGTTAATAGATATACTTTGACAAGATTCGATTAAAATTATGCTAAAATCAATTTTCATTTGTTTTAAAGTTATCATTAAATATTTGAAAAAAATTTTGAGATAATCGTGAAAAAAATGGATGAAATTTCTATAAAATTAAGAAAAGATATTGATATTTCAAATTCGTTAGTAATAATAGGTTTTCCTACAGCAGGCTTAATTGGATCTATAGCTGGTAATTATATATCAAATAAGTTAAACCTTGAAAGAGTAGGGTCTATTAATTCTAAATATTTTATGCCATCAGTAATTATTCGAGATTCAAAACCAATACCTCCAGTACAAATATACCATGCAGATAAAAACATATGTGGAAAAAATGACATCTGCGATAATATCGTAACAATCACATCTGATTTTCCCATTCCACCACAAATTGTCAATCTGATGATCGAAAAAATTCAGCAGTGGACAGATAAAGAAAATATTTCATTATTTTTAGGATTGGAAGGATTGAAATCGACTAATAAAAATAAGGACAAAGTCGATGTATATGGTGTTGGAAGTAACTCAAGAATGTTTGAAATTCTTGATAACTACAATATTGAAAAAATCAGAGAAGGATTAATTGCTGGCTTTACTGGTGCATTTCTTTCAGCTGAAACCGAGCGAAATAAAGAAATGATTTGTATGCTAACCGAAGCACATCTAGCATTTCCTGATTCTAGAGCAGCTGCAAGACTATTAGAAAAAGTTGATGAAATGTTACCTGAAGTAAATATTGATCTTGAACCATTATACGAAGAGGCGGAAAAAATAGAAAATAACATCAAAGAATATATGAAGCAATCGAAACAAATGCCACGATCTGAAAAAACAACTGTTCCAAAAATGTATCATTAAATTATATTAATATTTCTTAATTAAAAATATTAAGAATGATAATGTCCAATAAACGGACATTCATTGCCAAAAGCGTATAAAAGCACGATTGATAAAAGAATCTATTACATTTAACATGTGTTCACTTTATGTAAAATTATCTCAAATAAATCCACTTTTTAAATATATAATATTTAACTAAATGAAAAATTAACTAATTCAACCGAAATTTGATAAAAAATGAAGGATGGAAAAGAGCATTGATTAAATTAAAAAATCCTGTAAAAACAAAA
>CAYOTP010000080.1:0-6281 GCA_964406955.1 uncultured Thermoplasmatales archaeon
AGTTACTTTTGAAACACTGGTTGATGCTGATGCAGAAGACGGACTTCTTGAAAACACAGTTATTGTTACAAGTAAGGCGTGTGATGGTACGATGTATGAAGGTGAGGATGCAGCAACGGTTCATGTTACTGAAATAGAGGATCTACCTCCTTTTATCGAGCAGAGATCTCCAGCGGATGGAAGCATTGAAGTTGATGTTGATGCAGTATTATCGGTTACCGTTGATGACCCAGAGGAAGATGTGTTAACTGTTGTGTTTTATGATGCTAGTGATGATTCAATCATTAAGGAAGTTAGCAATATTAATCCACCAAAAACCGTTGAAGCTACTTGGTCGAACCTTGAATATAATACGACGTATGAATGGTATGTAACCGTAAGTGATGAGAATAGTACGATTAATAGTTCTGTTTGGTCGTTTACCACTATTGAAGAACCATCAAATCTACCTCCTGATGATCCGGAGAGTCCAAGTCCATCGCGTAATGCTCAAAATGTTATCATTCATCCAACGCTTTCAGTTCAAGTTTCTGATCCAGATGGTGATACACTTACAGTTCGATTCTATGATGCAGCAACGGATCAACTTATTGGATCTGATGAATGTATCAGTGATTGCAGGGCGAGTACGATTTGGACTGGACGTGCTCATGATACAACGTATTCATGGTATGTGAAAGTCAGTGATGATGAATTTGAAGTCACTTCTGATGTGTGGTCGTTTACCACTAAGTCTAAAGATATCGATTTAGCTATTCGTATTTCTGGAGGAATGGGTGTGACGGTGGATTTCATCAATAATGGCATGGATGCTGCTGATGATGTAACGTGGGATATCAGTATTGAAAACCGAGGTATTCTCAATCGGATCGATAGAACTTCATCAGGAACGTATACTATTCCAGCTGATTCAATGAAAACTGAGACGATTCGATTATTCAACATTGGACGTATCACAGTAGATGTAACCGTTGATCATCCTTCGTTAGATGAGCCTCTCTCTGAAAGTGTTAATGGATTACTGTTAGGATTCTTTGTATTTCTTTAGAGAGAATACAAAGCGTTCTTTTTTTTCTCAGTACATTAATAACTGATTACTTTGTTTCCTAGTAAGTATGAATCAAAAAAGGAATCAGGTCTCTATTGTTTTATCTATATTACTTATCGTTATCATTGTTTTTTCAGGATGTAGCGCCAGAGAAATGTTTCAAAAAGATGAAACAATGCTTCCTTCTGTACAGCGGGAAGATCTTTTTTTAATTCAACAGCGAAGCCTACAGCCTTTTTACGATCAATTAAATGTGTCAACGGGACTACTTGAATACAACGATAAAGAGATAAGCCTAACTGATCAGGTGCTCTCAGGACATGTACTGGCAACGTATACGGAAGTAAATGATTCTTTTTCAGAAATATTGCAACGAAATCTCAATTCCATCGTTAAATCATATAATGAGAATGCTTCAGCGTTTACGCTTACTGAAACTTCACTTCTTCTTAGTGTGTTATATAAAACGCCAAAGGAAACATCCAATGAGCGACTGGAAACTGATCTTATGGATCGAATTCTTTCTTTTCGAAAAACAAAACAATCTTTTTCAACTGATCCTATTCTTTTACCCTCAGCTGCACGTGGTCTTTCTGTACTAAATGATTATGTGTATCATACGCAGAATGACACTATCCTAAGTAATCTATCAATGCTTATAGCATATTATCAAGAGCATATAGAACAAACACCGGTAACTGCTACGGAAGGTTACTTTATACCCTGGTTTACCCCTTCATTGACACGTATTTTGCTTAAGGATCCATCTATAGACGGTTTGTATGAAACGATTATACTAGTCAACATAGAATTGGTGCAAGATCAAGATACAGAGAATAGTTCCCAACTGGGAAGATATATTCATCCAAATCAGATAAGTGAAGGTAACTTGACCTATCACCTTCATGGTCTAAAAAGCATGATGCATGCATACAATCTTTCAAAGACAACAAATGATACCAGCCTTCAAAACCGTTTTTATCAATCATTGATTCTAGGTCTAATTCATCTAAAAAACAGAGTATTAGATAATGCTTCTGATCTTTCGATTCAGCATCATCTCACTCTTTTATTGACCATTGATCAAGCTATCACCATCTTACCTGAAACGAATTGGTCGTATCTTTGGGAACCTTCAACACAGACACTTATCTCGGAAAAAACACTTGAAACATCTGACACAGTATGGCTTGCTCTTACCATCGGGGTTGTGTTTTCCATCGGTCTTCTCTTCATCGTTTTTATCTTAATCAAACTATACTACAAGCATAAAAAATAACATTAACTTATTTCATCATCTTTTGAAGAGAATCCGACATATCTTTTGTAAAGAACTGCTATCACTGCCGTTGCTCCGATGGCGATAAATAACAATAATATCGGCGTCATGATATTTTCAAGAAGTCTGTAATCAACTAAGAAGATAATCCCAAACATCGTTAACATGATACCAGAAACAAGTTTCATGATCTGCCCATGCCATTCAGTTAACTTTCGTTTCCCCAACGTTAAAACGAACATGAGAACAATAATGAAGAGAGGGATGACGTACACTACGTTATACATGAGGATATAAAAGTAATAACTCGCAGAGTCTTCAGTTGCACCAAAAGTAGCTAAAGCATTAGTAAACGCAAAGGGTAGACCAAGGGTGCAGAGCAATTCATAGAAGTTAACTGTTGCAGCAAGAATTATTGTTCCTAAGATAGTTGCACCTAATTTCTGATTTTTCACTAAATTTCTCATTTTTTTATATATCTTAGGTTTCTTTGAATCAGGAATGCTAAGGCTTGCTCCTTTCTTAAAGAAAAAGAAATCCTTAATGTTTAATATACCCATAGGAAGGACAATTGCTCCTACGGCAAGAGTTACTAGAAGTAATGTTGCTGGATTTGTTTGAAGCACTCGAAAGACTTCATACATGAAAAACATAAATATCATGTACATGAATCCAGAAAAAAAGATAAAAATTCCACCGATGAGAAGCATCCTTTTTCGTGATTTGGCATAGATTAATAGATTCAATAAGAAAATTAGGATAAAGAATGCACAGGGATTGAAACTATCGATTCCACCGAGAATAATGGTGAGTAATGGAAGGGACCAAGCAGTAATATCAATAGGGCCAAATGGTGTATTGATAATATTTACATCAATTGGATCGGGATCGATCTTTAAAACGAATTCTTGTAACGCACGTGAAAGAAAAGTTGCTGAGGTAGATATATTTTCTTCTGAAACAATAGTTATGATCAATTCATTTGTTCGAAAAACTAAAAGAGGACTGTGTTCTGAAGCATTCTGCTTAATTAGATCTTGGTATTGCTGATAGAACGTTTCATTAGCTATATTTTTTTGTTGAAAAGAAAAATTTTCTGAAAAATTATTGGCCAATGAATCAAATGAAAAGATAAAATCGTTACAATCAGTACAGGATTCATTATAATATAAGTCTGCAATGAGAAGTTCAGATGCATTAATAACGGGAATGATATCAAGATTAAATCTAAATTCTTCAATTATTTCTGAGAGTAACGAAGAGGTGATTTCAAATTCCCCTATTTTTCTTGATTGTTGAAAGGGACTATAGATAATAACAAAAGGATAAGGATAGTATTCATGATCATCACGCCATTCATTTAAATATTCTTCCGTATCAACATTTTTCAAATTTATGACCAGGATTTCTTCATATGATGGATCGTTTTGAAACTCATCGATGATGAGTTGTTTGAATGGAATGCAAGAGCCACAACTTTCCGCATAAAAAAAATCTAAAACAATTGGTTCGTTGGTGCTTGAAGCACTTGCTACAGAGGGAAGTAGTAAAAGAAGCAATATGAAAACCAATGAGGATTTTGAAAACGATATCATTATTTCACATCTTTACATTACGTGTTTTTACTGGGATGAACAAAAGTTTAACAAGTCATCCTTTTTAACTTTTTATGTGTTATCACTTATCAAGTGATGGGATGTTCATAGATGGACTTGTCTAATTTAGTTCAATAGAGATTTTTAAATAAGGGGACTTAATTACTTGTTTTCAAACAAAATCTGAGGATTAAAGCGAATGGAACAAAAAAGAAATGCCCAATGTGCTCTAACTAGCGTAATTGAAAATGAACTTGATATCCTTAAAAGGCATATCCATGTTCTTACCATGCTAAAGGAACATCAACCAATGGGGATTATAAAAATTTCAGAAATGACTGGCTACCCACAACATATGATTCGATATTCATTGCGTATTCTTGAACAAGAACGGCTTATCGAGCCATCATCAAGAGGTGCAGTTGTTACAGAGAACCTGGATCAAACTATGATTCATCTGAAAAAAGCTTTGCATCATATTCAGGGACTAACAGAAGATCTCTTGCGTAACATTCAATAATGAGTTCTTGATACCATATTTTCAGTATTAATGCTAAGGTAACTCAGTTGGGAGAGTGCACGGCTGAAGACCGTGATGTCGGGGGTTCAAGTCCCTCCCTTGGCACTTTTGTTCATTATAGTTATTTTTGGTGATATTGTTGAGGATAATTTTTGAAATAAAGTCTATTTGAGCATGCTGATATTAAAAAAGCTGATAATTTTTCTTTTTATTAAAATTTTTTGTCAGGTTGTTTTTGTAAGTATCAATCTTTTTGTTCTATATGTGTGATCCAAAAATAGTTTACATTATTTTGTTTTATCGTTTCATAGTAGAATTCTAAGATAATCTCAGGATGTGGTGGGTAGGTATCTTCAAAGATCATAAAGTAATCGGTTTTGTTTTCAAGATTCATCGGTTCAGATAAAGTGACGGTGTATACTATTACTGATTTGTCATCTATAATAATTGGTTCATTTTGGTGAACTGCGACGAGGAATCCTTCGATAAACTGGTCTTTTTTTTCGTTTTGCCCTTCTCGAATAGATTCGACATGAGCATATGTGAATGCTGCAATAATGATAACGATGAATGTGATGGCAATGACGCCAATGATACCTGTTAGCTTCATAACATTCTATCAATTCGTAATGCAATATTTAAAGGTATTTGCTCTTGTTTTTTTTAAAATTTGTAATATCTAAAAAAATGTCCACAAAACTTAAAAAATTAAAAAAAACTTAAATAACAATAGAATATTAGATATATTGTAGTGGTCTGGAGAGGTGAGAGAAGAGAGATTGGTTTATTTTTGCTAATTATTCAACCCGCTGAACTTTTTCCCCTTGATACTTTCCAGACCTGCCTCCTTTGTTATTTGGAGGATAATGAAACTGTAAAAATGCTTATTAGTTTTTCCATATAATTTAAAATAATAATAATCTTATAAAAATATGTTATTGTTTCTTCTTTCTAACATAATTTAATTAACCATCCCTTAGGTAAGTAAATTGATGGGCTGAATCGTTTCCAATCAAAAAGTCCTTATCAAGCAAAGACATTTACGTTTCACTGATGAGACAATGATCGGATCGAGTATCAACGCTGCGGCAGTTGTTATTGGAGGAACCGTGGGCCTAATTATTCATAAAAAACTTTCCGAAACTACTACTCATACTACCTTTCAGGCAATAGGTTTATTCACTATTGTTTTAGGCGTCAGTATGGCGATAAAGACTACTAATTTTTTAGCAATGATTCTTAGTCTTGTTATTGGATCAATGTGTGGGTCGGTACTTCATTTGGATAAAGCAATCAATAAGGCTGCCTTATTCTTAAAAAGGAAGGTGGGATCGACAGATAATAGGTTTTCAGAAGGATTCATTACATCTTTTTTGCTTTTTTGTATGGGCTCGTTAACTATCCTTGGAGCCATTGAAGAAGGACTTGGTCAACCACCCACGCTGCTTTTATCCAAATCTGTTCTTGATGGATTTTCTTCAATAGCCCTAGCTGCCACAATGGGTGCAGGAGTTATTTTTTCAGCCCTTCCCCTTCTTTTGTATCAAGGGGGTATTACCATTGTCACCTCATTAGTTCATCAATCTCTTTCCCCCTTGATGATTGCAGAATTATCTGCTGTTGGGGGCGTGCTTCTTGTGGGTCTAGGCATTGATATTCTTGGATTAAAAAAGATATCAATAGTGAATATGCTTCCCAGCCTCATTGTGATGATTGTTATTTTTTCATTTTTATAAAAATTATGAATTATTATTATATGTGATAAAAATCACGGAAAAATGAAGAAATATTTAATTAATATTAATAAATTATATGTTTATGGTAGGGAGTTATATGATT
>CAYOTP010000081.1:0-6172 GCA_964406955.1 uncultured Thermoplasmatales archaeon
GAAAAAGAAAATGAAATAATGATTATTTTGGAGTAGCTAAAAATATTTCTATAGCAGGGATATCCATTGGTTTTTGCGTTTTATCATCTATTATGTGTTCAAGGTCAACCTTAATTTCAATTATCTCTACTTCTTTCATAAACTTTTTTTGTACCAATAATGCACTTTCCACGGCTTTACTTATTGATCTTCCCCGAGCTTTGATAATAACTTCATTATTTTTCTTAAACTCAGTTAATACCGCTACGACATAATTCATTGGTGCTTTGTTTCCTACAAATATAATGTTATCGTCTTCGACTTCATCCGCCATCATACATCGCCTCATATTCGATTTAATATATCCCTTCATAGATTGATGATTACTAAAAGGTTTTCATTGAAAATACATGCTAATAACATATAAATTTATATAGGATATTAGTATTCCGGAACTACCATGGCGCTTTGGCAAGGAAAATCACAAAGAAGTAAAACTGGTAGAAGGATCCGATATGCTCGCGGAAAAAGACGATTTGAAATCGGACGGGAAACACATCTTGCAACGATAGGTCCAACAACAATTAAAAAGAATCGTATCCGTGGAAACAGTCATAAATTTTCTGCAAAAACAATTGATGTTGCCTATGTGGTTGATCCAGAAACACATAAAATGCAAAAAACAGAAATTAAATCAGTTATTGATAACCCAGCCAATATTAACTATATACGGCGTAATATTATTACAAAAGGTGCCATCATTAATACCACGTTAGGTCATGCTAAAGTAACCTCAAGACCCGGTCAAGTTGGGATGGTTAATGCCATCTTACTAAAAAAAGAACAATAAAGAATCAGTCAATAAGAAAAATTGTTGAGATGTAGTAATGAGTTATCGATCAGATGATACATTTATTATTTATCCTATTTATTTTGATAAATTAGTTTCAAGAAGTATGGGTCGCAGGATCAAAAAAAAACATTGTGTGGAAAAACCATCACTGACTCAGCTTTCAAAAGCAGCAAAAGCTGCTGGATTAAATACTATTGTTGAATCTGAAAAAGCCCATCCTACACGACCTTGGAAACAAGAAGGACGCATTCTTGTTGGGAAAAAAGGATCAAAACAAGAAGTATTATATCAACTTTCTAAATTTTTATAGATTTTTATTTTTTTCCATGTACCTTTTATTATTTGAATAGAATTTATTTAAAAAACATCGAAACCTTAATTTATTCAAACATCAATTAATTAATGTTAAATGTTAGATATGGGGGATATAAAAAATTAGTCTTGTGCTGAAAAAAAAGAATATAATAATATTGATTTGTTTCATATTTTGTTTCAATATCAGTATATCATCTTCAATCTTGTTTGAAAGTAAATTTGAACGTAATAATTCATCTCAACATATTTTGGTTCCGGACATATCAATTTTGAAATTGAATTTACATCCCAATGCAACAGTTGGATCGTTTGAAAAATATCAAACAGATTACCCCTATAGTGATAGTATTTTTTCATATCATCCTAAAACTAATGATATTAGTCACTCTTCCAAATCCTTTTCAATTCTAATAGATAATCAATTGTATACGACAGAGATGACTGGGAAGATTAATCAATATATAAAAGATATTGAATCTAATGGTTACATGATTCTTTCTGTTGATACATTGATGGGGGGGAATCCAAAAGAAGTTAAGCAATGGGTAAAAAGTCAATATCAACAAGGTGCAATAGGAGTACTTTTCATCGGGGATATCCCTGCTGCATGGGTAGAAATTTCAGAGGAAACGTTTCCTTGCGATTTATATTATATGGATATTGATGGAAATTGGGAGGATCATAACAATGATGGTATTTATAATAAGCATACTGCAGGATCTGGTGACATGGGCCCAGAACTTTTTGTTGCCCGATTATTTGCTTCTTCACTTGAGTGGAATGATGAGAAAACATTAATTTTGGATTATTTTGATAAAATCCATGAATATCATTCGAATAATCTTTCTGTTCCTTGGAGGGGACTTGAATACATCGATGAGGATTGGTATTCAATGGATGTAAATTTAGACAATATATTTGATGAAAAAATCATTCGTTACGATTTTGGATATCAAACAACAGCTCAAGATTATGTTGAACAAATACGACAAGGTCATCATTTTGTTACGGTTTGTGCCCATAGCTTTCCTGGTGGACACCACTTTGGGAGACGTCCAACAGAAGCAGCTACCTATGCGAATGTGTATGTGTTCTGTCCATCACAGCGAGAAGGAAAACTATTACTTGGAAGCGATGATGGTATAGTTGCATGGTTTAATGGCGAACTAATTTTGAAAAAAGATGTGTACACAAGTTGGATGCCTGATTTATACCGTATTGATGTTACTTTAAATAAAGGATGGAATAAATTGTTATGTAAAATCAGCCAAGAAGGTGGGACATATCAGGTTTCTGCAAGGTTTACAGATCATCTTTACAATAGTTTTTTTGACCTTAAATATCAAATAAATAATCCTGAATTTTTTGATTTTGAGGGAGAGTTTATAAGATCCTGGCTTGTAAACGGTTTCCATCAGGATGATCCTGATTTATTTTGGGATTATCTTTCGACTAATTATTTGGATGTTAATGAAGGAAGTATCACCCCAATTGAAGGTGAATCTATGGGTGGTAAAAAGTGGAATGTTTTTTCTTCAAATGATCCATATGTTGATTTAGATAAGTATAGTGATAATGCTGATTTCGGCGTCACTTATGGATATGTTACGATTTATGCAGAGGAAGATGTTAGCTGTGAATTATGGATGGGTTATGATGATGGTATGAGAGCTTGGTTAAATAATGAAGAAATTCTTTTGGATAATCGATATGGATCTTATGTTTCTGACATGACAAAAGTTGCTGTTGAATTAGATGCAGGTGACAATCATTTAATCTTGAAAATTTCAGATTGGATGGGCAATCATGGGTTCTCCGCTCGTTTTTGTAAACCAAATGGAAACCATCTTGAAGGACTTTCATATATGCCTATTGCTGAACCTATTTCGTATATCGGAAATTGGCTGATTGCAGGACCTTTTGAAAACAAGGATAGATCATCTCGTTTAACAACTGAATATATTCCTAATGAATCATTTATTACTCCAACAGTTGGTGATTCAGTTAATGGACGGATATGGCAGCAAGCAATTGGAGCTGGTTACCCTTTTGATATCGGTGTGTTTTTCGATCATGGTGATTGGGTGTATTCTGAAAACATTCAAAAAATTGATCCGCCCGTGTTGTTTTATAATTTATTTGCTTGTAGTGCAGGGCGATTCACTGATGAAAATTATCTTGCAGGTTCATATGTGTTCAATACAACATATGGTCTCGTATCAATTGCTTCTTCTAAAACTGGAAGTATGTTAAACTTTCAAGATTTCACTTATCCATTGGGTGTTGGAAAAAGTATTGGTGAATCATTTGTTGACTGGTTTAATGCTCAGGATCCGTTTGTTCAATGGGAAAAGGAATGGTATTATGGGATGGTTCTTTGTGGTGACCCTACATTAACTATCACTTCAACTAGTGATCCTGTTGTTCGCATCGATATTGTTTCTCCTGAAAATAGTGTATATTTAAATGATAATAAGTTATTTTCATTTTTCGTTCCCCTAGTTTTTGGAGATGCAACGATAACTATAGATATCATTAATCCAGGATATGGAATAAAAGAGGTTTTATTCTATATCAACGATGAATTTCAGCAAAAAATTGATACGTATCCATATACATATACAATTGATAAATTCATGTTGGGACCACAATCAGTTTCTGTTATAGCAACAGATATTTTAGATAATTCAGTTACGGAACAGATAACTATTTGGAAGTTCTTTTAAAAAAGATATTTTATTTAGATGGCCTATGAAACGATCAATTAAAGAATGGAAAAAACTCTTACCTGAAAATGTTTTTCATATACTTTGGGAAAAAGGAACTGAACCTGCATTTACTGGAAAATATGTGGATGAAACAAGAAGCGGCATCTATCGTTGTGCAGGTTGTGGACAGAACCTTTTTGATAGTTCATCAAAATTTCATTCAGGTTCCGGTTGGCCAAGTTTTACAAATCCATTTAATAATGATGCAGTGATCAAAAAAGAGGATTTCAGTTTTGGATTGAAACGAGTTGAAGTATTATGTTCTTCGTGTGAAGGTCATCTTGGTCATGTGTTTGATGATGGACCTCAACCGTTGGGCAATAGGTATTGTATTAATTCTTTAGCATTGGAGTTTAAAGAAAAAAATAAATAAAATCTTACAGAAGAAAATATGTTAAAACTCATTCTTCAGTTAGATTTTCCTTATGAGTTTTTAATTGTTTTAGTAGATATTCTCTGTATAGATCATTTGGAGTGCTAAGTGGCGAAATAGTTGCCTTTTCAATATCAATGATATTTTGGGATCGAAATGATAGCAGATCGTTAAGAAAATGATGGTGTTGAGCTGATATATCTTCAATAGTTGGATGGCCAAGTTTATTTTTTTGATGATGTAGTTTTTCAAGGTCTTTCATAAATGAATCTCCTGTTTTTGTTTGTAATCTCTTTGTGGTTTAAATGTTTATTGACCCCAACAAAATAAACCAATAAAATATAATAACTTACTTAATTATTTTTATTTGTATCATTAACTAATTAAAAAATTAACTTATAGACTTAACTATATGTATGTTAGGAAATTTTGGGTAAAAAAAATTTACTCAAAAAAACGATATTTTTATAAAGTAAAAACTGAGTAGACTTGATCGGATGGATCATTCTAAGAAACGAGCTGCACTCTATACTAGAGTATCTACCGAGGATCAAGCAAAAGAAGGTTTTTCTTTAGATGCACAATTGGATAAATTACATGCATATTGTACTGCTCGAGATTGGAATATTGCTGGAGAATATATTGATGATGGATATTCTGGAAGAAATACTCGTAGACCGTTTTATAAGAAATTGTTAGATGATATTGATTCTTGGGATATTCTTCTAGTTATCAAGATGGATCGGATTCATCGAAATTCTAAGAATTTTATGCTAATGATGGAAGAGTTGAAAAGGAAAAATAAAGAATTTGTTTCTATGACTGAGTCTCTAGATACGTCAACTGCCATGGGACGATTTGTTATGGACATCATTCAACGAATTGCTCAATTGGAATCTGAACAAATTGGGGAACGGGTTTATGATGGAATGGCCCAAAAAGCAAGGATAAATGGAGGTTCTCTTGGTTTTAACATTCCATATGGTTATGATTATATTGATAAACAATTAGTTGTAAATAAAAAAGAAGCAAATGTAGTTAGCACTATTTTTGATTTATATTTAGATGGAAGTAGTATGAAAAAGATTGCGGATTTTTTAAATGAAAAAAATATTCCTACAAAGAAAAAGAAAACGTGGGGTTCACAGACTGTTTCTAAAATTTTGAAGAATCCTTTGTATTGTGGAACGTTTCATTGGGGAGAATTTGAACATCAAAAGGTTTATCCATCTATTATAAATGATGATATTTTCAAAAAATGTCAAAATATGATAAAAAATAAGTAAATGATACTATTATTAATAAAAATATTATCATATATTGATTTTTAAAAAGAAATTTAAAAGGATAAATACAAAACATATTTTTAACATAAAAAGTGGGGGGTAAACAATGAAAAAATAGTGTTTTAGGCACTTTTTGAAAAATCTAAAAATCAAATAATATCAATCTTCAAAACATGCTAGATTGTTTCTAGCATGTTAATTATCATTTCATTGAATGGAAAAAAACGTCTATCAACGCATCAAAATCAAATTAAAACAGAAGTCATTAGCAATGATCGAAAAAAATTATAAAAAAAATCAAAGGTTCATGTTTTTATTAGTAAATCAACCCTATTATCAACTTTGGTCTACCGAAGTTGATAAGATAAAAAGGGCGTAAAATTTCTTTTTTGATCGGAAAATAGGGGGTATTACTGAATAAATTCACTAACCTACACAAGTTTTCAAGTTTTCATCATTCATCAATTAAAAAAGGAAAAAATAAAAACGAAATTAATGTGCTAGATAATATCTAACATAATAATATCCATAATAAAATTTTTTAAAAAAAGTATTATTTTTTGAGAATTCGTTTTTTTTTAATAAAAAATAATGTCCA
>CAYOTP010000082.1:0-5603 GCA_964406955.1 uncultured Thermoplasmatales archaeon
AGAAAACTGATTTATCATGATCTCAATCAACTAGTATCAAACTATTATAAAAATGAGCTATCATCACAAAAAAAGAATTCCACCATCTTAAAGAACAATACCATTAGGGTATCCTTGACTAAAGACGTTAGGATCAAAACGTTAGGATCAAAAAAATATATGGATTTTTTCTCAAGATTTTTTTATCTAGATAAATTGATACAATTGACAAACAAACACATTAACTTTAAATAGTAGTATTTAGAGAGTATAACAGCGAGGGATCTGGGAAAAAACCTTTGTTTTTTTCTTCCTTCCATCTTCACTATCCAACCAGATTCCTCCCATCTCTCCAACTTTTCCATCACTAACCCCAAAGAAGAAAAAAAAGAAAAAAAGATTATACATGAACGTATTTTATGAAAATGATCCCCGAAGTTTACGACGATCGATCTTCACATCAGATGGTGAGACGATCATCATATTCTTGCCGATACCAGCAATATCGCCATTGATCTCAGTCACCATTGATTTCAGATCATTTGTCACTCGTTTCAAAAGAACTTCTTCTTCAGCAATCGGTGAAAAATCCAACAATAATATATTACCACCATAGACATAATCAGTGAATTGTTTTAAATCCTCATATCGTTGAATCTCTCCAATGCGAACATGCATTTTCGCAGGCATCTCAGCAGAAGTTGATTCCATATATTTCTCTAAATCAACATAACCGCCGACATCACCACGTCTCTTTTCGCCAAAAATCTTATTAACAAATCCCATTGAGTCATCACTCTCCAGATTCCAACCAAGAACAAGGAATCAGTTATTGACTTATAAACGTTTGTTTTAGTTTCCGTTTTTTTCAATCATGCAAAATGGGGACTGATACGAAAACTTTTGAATCATGTGAAAAAGCGATAAAAAAAGCACCATTGTTGACCTTTTTCAATAAGAAGACCATTCTCAAAAACAAGTTACCAAACAGATCATACTTGATGAAAACATTTAACATATACGTTATATAAACTGTAAACTTTGTTAGGAGATAATTTCAAAATTTGATGTGATCCCAAAGACATAAGCAATAAGACCAAACGGTCCAGGGGACCATAAATGGATGAAATAACCATCCGAAAACGTAATCGTTGTTAATCCTTTGACTATGCCACCATGATCAAATAAGATTCCAGGTTCATAGAAAACCACTTGTAATGCTTGAGCAGTCCACATTCCGTCTTCTTTGATCGGATTGATAATCGTTCCCATCAAAAAGGTTTTCTTTTGAAGAAGATCAGACTCAGCTTGAGATTCATTTGCTAAAACAGGGCCAGTACTAGTAACAATCAAAAGAATCGATATCGAAAGAAAAACTGATTTATACCGCATCATTTTAACAGCCATAGGACCACAACAAACTTTCCAATTAAATGATATATATCTACTGGTTTTTATATCTTTGTCTCTTTAGATATGGATTTGAATTAAAAATCAGCAGACAATAGATTTAAAAACCAATATTTGATTCCAAATCAAAAGAGGGAGGAATTATCCTAGATATTTAATAACAGTATTGATTTTTATTATCCCCTTTTTTGGATGGATTCCTCCCTTACTGTCCCCTAATAATAACTCTTTATACACTTTCAAAACAGTTTTTTAGAAGTCATCTTTATACCTTCCAAAAGGAATTTAGCAAAAAAAGGTATGCTTCACATTGATTCAGTCATTTTCCAGATCGAATCACCAACAAAATGAATCATCTTCACTGCTTTTCCTTTGGACGACTCTACCATTTCAGCTCCATTCATCAAAGCAATACCAATGGCGAGGGGTTTATGATGCTGTTCATCACAGATCCACACGGGCATATCCACATCGATATCCGTATCAGCATCTACGATTCCAGGAGCCATCACATCTGCTCCATTTGTCACAAAACGAATCGCTCCCATATCAACAACGACATAATGATTCACAGGACGGAATTTCAGTAATCCATGTAATGTCATCATCACTGTTTCATTGATCTTCATTGCAATGGGTACTTGTTTGTGAAAATAAAAAACAGTGTCATCAACGGTACCAGTATAGATATCATCACTAAAGATATCGATTGATTCGTTGAACTGCCGTTCAAGGATACTGATGAGTTCTTTTGCTTTTTTCTGTTTCAACAAATGCTTATTTTTAATCTTCACCGACATCAAAACAAAAGAAAACATGATAGAATGCTTTAAAGATTTCGTTCTCAAAACTACGACATCCATATTTTCCAGGTCAAGCGGTAATCAAAAACCAGTTTCCTCGGCCCAAACTCTTATAAACAGCATACTTATTTTGGGGGTTTAAGGTAAGCACTATGGATAAACCACTTAAAATTCTTCATGAATCCTTAAACAACCGAGTTATCGTTGAACTACGATCTGGAAGGGCCTTTCATGGCGTTCTTGATGGATATGATGTTCCCCATATGAATCTGGTATTGAAAAACGCCGATGAGATGAAAGGGAGCGAATCAGTTGAAAAACATAATACGGTGATTGTTCGTGGAGACAACATTATTTATGTATCACCATAAATTTTAAATAGATAACGAGAGGTGACAGGTAGCTATGTCAAAAGGAACTGCTTCGCATTTCGGTGGGAAAAAAACCCATACCATGTGCAGACGATGTGGTAAACATGCGTTTCATGTGCAAAAACGAGTCTGTGCATCATGTGGATTTGGAAAAACAGCCAAACGCCGAAAATTTATGTGGGTAAGAGCAAAATCTCAATAAACATATCTTTTTTAATCTATTAGTAATATTCTTATTAGTAATATTCTTGATCGTTAGCTAGAATTTTTTATGACATATTAATTGATAAAAAAATTTTGGGTTCTATTTTTTTTCCTTGTTTTGAGTATCTTACAAGTAACAAGTAATCTAACAATTATTTTGTAAATTTTGCTAGTGTCAGTAAGGAATTCAGAGGGAATAAATCACTTGTACCATCCGTGTCAGATCTAATGAGCTTATTGATGGGTGTACTTTTTGTAAACAATGAATAAAGGATCAATCGAAAAGGAAATAGTCCATTAAATGGTAAACGTCCGTAAGCTGGATTTCCGTTTGCTAGATAGATGACTCCGATTTGTTCAGTATCATCATAAAGCATCCATGTATCGACCCCGTGGATATCTCCCCCATGACCAGAAACGGTAAGATCTGGAGCAATGGATGTATGCATCCATGCCAGGCCATATCCGATATTGTTTCCAGCTTGCATCTCATGCATCATCTCAACGGTTTCTTCTTTAAGAATTCGCTTGTCTTGATAGACTCCTTTATTCATATGGGCGATAAGAAAATGAGAAAGATCCGAAACTGTTGAATAAAGACCTCCAGCAGGATAGAAGCGAGGTCTCCAATATCGATCCGGTGGTGTGTATTCATCAAACATAAAATCCAGTTCATTGATCAATCGGTATCTACCCATGAAACGTTGATATGGTATCGCCACCGCGTCTTGCGGTAACGTTGTAAGATTGAAACTAGTGTTTTGCATGTTGAGCGGCTTGAAAATATTCTTATCACAAAAAGAAAAGAATGATTCATCTGAAATGATCTCTATTAGATACGAAATGACATCAAAGCCGACATTGGCATACATCGCAATATCTCCAGGTCTGAACGTATCACTCCATATAGTTTCATCATAATATCTTCCTTTGGGAAGTAAGAACTCTTGCAGATAGGGATCAGGGAAGAAATCAAAGGGTGGATCATCTGAAAAGTTGAACCAATAATAATTCATTTGTGTATTTACGTTCAAACTAGACGTATGGGATAGAAGCATGCGAAATGTGATGGGATCATCTGGAAAATGAGGATTGCGAAGGGAAAACGGTAAAAACAGATTGACATCATCATCAAGATCGAAATAGTCTTGTTCGTAGAGTTGCATTAAAGCTGTGCCAACGATGGTCTTGGTAATAGAAGCAAGAAGATAGATGGTATCTGTTGTCGCAGGTTTTTCTTCTAAGATATCATAATATCCATATCCTTTGGACCAGATAACGTGATCTTCTTTGATAATGCAGGCAGCTAATGAAGGAAAACCTGCAATGTTCATTAAAAAAGATATCTTCTGATCGAATGCTTCGAAAGCTGTTTTTCCATCATTTATTCCCTTATTCGTATCGATGAATCGTTGAGAAGGAATCATCTGATGATTTGAAATTGAGCTGACCGTACTATTCGCATAAAGAAGAATACTAAGGATGACGATTGCTTTGATGTAATTTTTATGGATCTTTTTCATAAGAGACCCTATTTTTTTGTTTAGATCAGATATCCTCCGATCCTTAAGCTGGGATCTCCGAAGAGCACATAGGATTGAACCACTTGAACATCGACCCAGTAATCATTTAAAACCGTCATATTTGTCTCAGTCCAATCTATCGGATATGTATCTAGATACCAAGTAATTGTTTCTTTTAGCACGTCCCCTGCGTTCATGACTTCATTTACTCCGATCTGATTAAACAATTCCACTTCCAACTCGTTGATACCTCCCATGAAACTTGTTTTATCTTCTTTAGTATGACCCAACGCGGTGGTTCCATAGGTGACAATGCTTCCTCCATCCGTTAGACGGGTCATTTTCCACCCCCATGATTCAGGAGCCCATTCAAATCTCCAGATTTTTCCACGAGGGCCTAAAAAGAAGGATAATCCATCCTCTAAAAAACCTTGTAGCAAATTTAGGATGTGAACGTCGAACTGACAATTATGGCATCCGCTGATCACACAGACGGAATACTCTGGATTATTGGTTAATCTGCCCATTTCATGGTTCTGCAGTCCATTGACAAATTCAGGATCATTTGGAGGATGAGTCCCCCATGTTCGTGGGTTTCCATGACCAACAAAGTAGAGGAATCCATATCCTTGATTGATTTCATTGATTACTTCAGAACTGTCAGTAAATCCATTTTCAGATAAAAACAATCGTGTCGGTTCGTAACCATCCATATAGTCTAAGGCGATATTTGCATATTCTTCACCTTCATATCCGGCCCATAAAGGATTTTTGCTTTCTAGATAGGTATCTCCTGCGATAGCTAGTATTCGTTCAAACCATGGTTGTTGATAGGTTTTAGTTTCATAGCTGATGATTTTTTCGACGACATCACCTACTTCTTTAACTGATCTGCAGGGTAATCTTCCCAAAGAGACATCTGGATAGAGATCAATTTCTGTATCAATAGGGATTTCTCCTTGGGTCCATTCACCGAATCTGCAATTGGAAACTTGATTCCATGTTGAGAACTGCCCCTGATCATCATAGATATCTGCAAAATACAGATCACTGATATATCGATCTTCCCATCCGTTATCCATATGCACATAGCGAACGGGTAGATACCATGAGTTTGACTGTCCGTTTCTTCCCCCGACCAGAAGAACATAAGAAATATCAAACGTTTCTATCCCATATTTGATATAATACTTCATTTTTTCTGCATCATCTCTACCGATGCTTGTTTCAGAAGAATCCATGATTTCTTCCAACGTGACCAACAATGTGTCCATGCCTACTGAATTCTTATGAACTACTAATCTATCGAGTTC
>CAYOTP010000082.1:5613-6145 GCA_964406955.1 uncultured Thermoplasmatales archaeon
TAGAGAAAACTTCGGGGGCAATGATCAATAACTGATATGATTCCTCCTTGTTTAGATCAGATTGTTGCATTGTTGGTTGAAGGGAGGTTGCAATGCCGCCGCTGAAAAAAAACAAGCCTATAATAGATAATGATATGATCTTTTGTCTGTTCATACGTTCTTACCTCTAGATTTTATAACGATAAATAATATATGAACTTCATTTAATAAATGTTTACGTAATAATAATATGATTTTTTGATGGATCAATCAGTATTTTAGTAAGGAATATCTTCTAAAAAAGAACCATCGTTTACGGGTAGCCGCCTATCTTTAAACTTGGATCTCCGAGAAGTACCCATTGTTGAACGGTTTTTGCATCGATTGCATAATCCCACGCCGCAGGAGTATTCCAATCGATGGGATATTCATCTAGATACATCGTAATGGTGTTCTGCCAGGCATCACCTAAATATTCACTGTTATTTGTTCCAATCTGGTGAACTACCACCGTTTGAAAACGGTGGCTTCAAAGGTAAATCACCCAGGATAG
>CAYOTP010000083.1:0-6089 GCA_964406955.1 uncultured Thermoplasmatales archaeon
CTATCCCGGGTGATTTACCTTTGAAGCCACCGTTTTCAAACGGTGGTAGTTCACCTATAAAAGGTATATAGAGCACATATTTTATATGAAAATGGTTTATAATAGAAGAGCATCTTTTGTTTTTTTGACGTTATGATACTTCAGCCAATAAAAGACAAACAAATTGTAACTAACCACATCTTTCAGGTTATGATCTTAGCTATCTTTATTCTGATCATCTCCAGTTCAATGATACTATTTGTTACAGATAGAGGAAATCTAATCAGTTATGGTTTGGAACAAATACAGGGATGGAAGAACCCTAGCTATCAAGAATTAGTTGAGTTTCTAGAAACTGATGAAACAGCTTTTCACCCATTCATAGAAGGCACCTATGAATGTAAACACTTTAGCATCGATCTCATAAGAAACGCACGAGCACAAGGCTATCGAGCTGGTTATGTCAGTTTATCAAATCCACAAGGAAATGATCATGCCATCGTTTGCTTTGAGACAACAGATAACGGCCTAGTTTTTGTAGAACCACAACTGAATCTACTCATCACTTCTGAAGAGCTAAAAGACATGCTTGAAGACAAGCTCTACTCGATAAGAGTTCAAGGATTACCAATGGAGTCAGCAATGCCATTGGATAACGTTAGAGTTAGTTGGTATATGGTGATTTGATTGATTAAAAAAAACTGTTTAAAGCAATTGAGAAAGAATACAGAAGGCATATCAGTAATCATAGGAGCGCTCATGCTCACGGTCATCGTAGTCTCTGCAGCAGCATCCTTTGCGATTTTCACTGCTCAAAAACAAGAAGAACTACAAAAACAAGAGTTTTCAAAATTATTACGAGATAGCGAACAACTTCAAATAAATCGTATCGAAGTTGAATATAATATGTATAGCTATAATTTATCCAATTGTACATTTTTTCTCACAAGTCAACATCAACGTGACACAAGGGTCAACGGATTAACTCTTAACGAATTGGTTTTGAAACGATTTCACGTTGACCGACAAGGTAGTCAAGGAACTGAGAGGGAAACATGGAATTTTTCCAGAGGAAGCTATCGAAAAAATGTTTATGTAGCAAACACTTCAACTAATCAATGGTATCTTTTCATTGATAATACCTTGGATAGAACGTATATAAAAGGTGAAGATACAATTGTTGACTATGATTTCAACAACACGGGTACAAAAGAAGCTGAATTAGTGACAAATTCAAGAGATTGGGTTTGGTTGTACGAAGTTGATTCCAATGGGAACCCATACCTCTTTCATAATGGTGAAAATCGATCTTTGCCGCTTAATGAAAGTAAATCTATCATCCATGATCCTTCCAAAAAGGGAACATTGTATCCACTTCATCATCAATTACAGATCAGTCCAATGGAACGAATTCAAATAACTATTGAAAACATTGATGAATCATTTGACGATTGGTTTTTTAAACTTAAAGACATCGATAACATTTCAAGTAACACACCCATACAATTCAGTGTTCAAACATCACTGACTAATGTATTTGAAAAAACGTTTCTACCACCAATACCAAATATAGAGATTCGACAAGAAGAAAATAGTATTATTTTAGATGGGTCAAGATCATTTTGTGAAGATGAGGCAACTATCATTGAATGGAAATGGGAATTTAATTCATATACTTCATATGGTAAACAAATAAATGCTAATCAAATTTTAACAGATCAGGATGGAGTAACAGATTTTCAAAATTATGAAGTTAAGTGGAATATACGTTTAACGGTAAAAAATAATTATGGCATGTTAGGAAGAACACCATTTGCAACTCATACACAAGATTTTCAAGAGACTATGATTCAAGCTGAACGTCTTGAATTCATTGATATACTACCAACATATGATGATGATAATGATGATGTCAAATCAGTTAACATAACAATAAAAAGCAATTCGAAATATGATTCAAATATCACTGATTTTTGGATTAATAACGAATTAAATACTACAGATATGAACATCTCAAGATATGATTCTAATTACTCGAATATTACATTAGATAATCCAATTAAGTTACAACAACCGATAACAATCAAAATTAAAACAGCACTTGGAAATACATTTGAGAAAACGTTTTATCCACCCAATACATTGATTAGAATACAGACTGAGTCTCTACCTGGAGGTCAAGGGGATTACATTATTCTTGATGGTTCACAATCAGATCATCCAGGTGATGGTTACATTGTTAGTTGGAATTGGAATGTTACCAATACAACTCTTCCTACTTATTTGACACCTGAGCCTGCTGGTAGAAAAGTACATGTTCCTTCTACATTCATCAACGTTACTGGTGATTATACATATCAAATAAACTTAACCGTTGTAGATAATTATAGGATGAAAGGAAAATCAACATTTATTTTTGAACCATGATTTTTAAAAATAGTATCAATCAGAGGATGAAAAAAATGAAATATTTTCATAAATCGGTTAAAGGAACAAACCATGATGTAAACCAGGATCATTTCATTGAAAAAATTATTGATGATCTAGCGATTTTTGCTGTTGCTGATGGTGTTGGAGGGTTATCATATGGTGATATTGCTAGCGATCTGGCATTACAGCCCTTTAAAGATATTATTACTTCATCGTTTTCTTTTGAGTCATTATTTAAAGATGCAAACGAACGTATTCTTTCAGCTAGTGAACAAAAAAATAGATTCATGGGTTCGACCATTGTAAGTGCATGGGTAGACACAAAAACAAATGAAATACATATCTCCCATATTGGAGATAGCAGAGCTTATATCTTTTCAAACGAGGGCATGTGGCATACTACTGATGATACGCTTGTTCAGGAATTAGTGGATATGGGAATAATCTCAGAAGAACAAGCGTTTAAACATCCCAACAAAAGCAGATTGAACAAGGCATTGGGTACTTGTGAAAAACTACAAGTTAAAAACCATACGGCGACGTTACAGGACGACTCCATTCTTCTATTATGTTCAGATGGTTTACATGATTACGTTCATGATGAAGATATCCAAACGATAGTGATGACTCAACCACCAGAGGAAGCAATTGATCGATTAATCAATAAAGCTAGAGAAAACGGAAGCTCTGATGATATTACGCTTATAATTGTTCAACCATGATCTTGTGAAAAATATCATCATTTTTTTGGAAAAATAATGAATATAAAACCAATGAACTATTGCTTAGCATGAAATGAAACTATATAGAGTCCATATACTATAGAAGAAAACCATTTTTATTGATAACTAATTCTTATGAAAAATGAAAACCAAATTGTGATAAAACATGAACACTTCTTTTATACAAACCCGTTCGATGAAATCTTTTTTAATACTACTGATACTAATTTCCGCTACTTTTTTTCCACATTTTTCGTTTATATCTGCCCAAGATTGTACGTCTAATAATCCTCCCTTTAAACCATCAAATCCTTTTCCACTCTCAGGTCATAATGATGTAGCTAGAAACGTTACGTTATCATGGAATTGTACGGATCCTGACGATGAAGACCTTGTTTATGATGTCTATTTTGATACAAAGATACCAATTAGAAAACAACTCTCAAAACAAACTAATATGACCTTTGATCCTGGATTACTCCGATATAATACTAGATATTATTGGATGGTTGTTGTATATGATCCATGTGATCAGATTGCAATAAGTAATTTTTGGTCATTTGTCACTGAGCAAAACCCAAATCCCCATCCTCCAGAAATACAGGAAATGTTTCCCAGTATGAATGCTAAAGAGATAGATATCCCTGCAACATTATCCGTAATGGTGTTTGATGAAGATAACGACTTGCTCAAGATCACATTCTACGATGCAAATGAAAACACAGTAATTGGGCAGGTTGAGACCACAAGCGGAAAACCTATCTCTTTATTATGGGATGATTTGAAAACAAATGAGGAATATGATTGGTATGTAACGGTTTCAGATCCTGAATTTACCATCACCTCTGAAACTAGATCGTTTAAAACATATAATCACTCAGCATTTCCAGTAGCTCAATTTGATTTTTCCCCCCACCATCCAAAACAATATCAGCTAGTGACATTTAACGCAACGGAAAGCTATGACCCTGATGGATCTATACTTGAATATCGGTGGGATTTAATGGGAAATGGAACATTTACCTCTTGGCAAAACAATGAACTCATCACTCATACCTATTCAACAGAGGGAACATATCAAGTCACATTACAAGTCAAAGATGATGAATTAATAAACACAAGCACACAAACAATCCATATCACCAATAATTCAAATCATCCACCAAACACGCCACAAAAACCAACCGGACCAAATAACGGTTTCACACAAACCACGTATACGTTTAGCACTACCACAACAGATGAAGATGAAGACAATGTGAAATATGGATGGGACTGGAACAATGATGGAATCGTTGACACCTGGACGGAATACAAAACTCAAGGAACTACAACGCAAATACAACACATATGGGATAATCCTGGAACATACACTATATCAGTGAAAGCACAAGATGAACACGGACTCACAAGTGATTTTTCTGAATCAACAACCATCACGATTAACACGACAACTTCTAATGAAAAAAACTGCTATGATCCCCCAGCAAATCCATCTCCATCACACAATGCAAATGATGTATCATTAACCGGTGTTTACTTAGAGTGGGAGTGCTCAGATTCAGATGAAGACGATATAGTTTACACCGTATACTTTGATAATTCACCTGAGTTTGATGAACCTGTTGAAGAAAACATTGAAACTACACAATATTACCCAGGACAGCTGCAAAAAGAAACCACCTATTATTGGAAAATCATAGTGTATGATAAAACTGACGGCTGTCTCAATGAAAGTCCAATTTGGCAGTTCACCACTACAAATGTCATATGTCCATCTGATCCGAAAAGACCATTGCCTTCCAACGGAGAAACAAATGTTGATCCTTGTTCGACAATTCTTTCATGGGAATCTGATCCATCTCATGAAGATGACTTATTTTTCACAGTCTATTTTGGGGAATCTAAGGATTCATTAACAGTGATTTCTACAAGAACCCAAAATACCCAGATAAATCCGGGAATACTAAAATATGAAACAACATATCATTGGTATGTACAAGTAACTGATGATATCTGTTCTCCATTAGATGGTATGAAATGGTCATTTACTACTACATCAAAACCATGTAGTGCATCAATTCAGGGACCATCTGAGACGAATTCAGGTGTTAAAGTCACATTCTCAGCATCTGAAAGTCGATGCGAAAGTGGTACTATTTCCTCATATCAGTGGGATTTTGGTGATGGAACAACAGCAACAGGTGAAACGGTAACCCATATATTTAGAGGCAATGAAACATTTACTGTTCGATTGTCTATACGATGTAAGCCGGATTGTATCGATTGTTCAGATACAATCACTCATAAGATACATGTCGGAAACAGTCCTCCAAACAAACCAACACTTACCAATAATGAGATTCTTCCTTTCATAGGGGGGCAAGCTCAAGGACCCTATTCATTCACGGTCAAAGGAAATGATCCGGATGGTGATCCCATTCGTTTCAGATTTGAATGGGGGGATAACTCAAGCAACACGGTTACAGATTATGTATCCGCTAATGAAGAAGTAACTATATCTCATGTTTGGATGGAAACAGGAGATTACACTGTTCGTATTTACACTGAAGATGAACATGGGGGTAGGTCTACACCACTTCGTTTTTCTGTAAAAATGGGTTCAGCAACTCATATTGCAATGATCATCATAGCAACGTTAGGTATTGTGATAGCATCAGTTCAAGTTTTCTTTGTTGTAATTGGTCATAGAAAAAAAATGTTTCAATAGATATTTTCTTATTGTCTCATACTTCGTTTTAAAAAATTTTTCAATGGAAAAAAGTATAGGTGAGTGAGGGAGATGGGATGCACGACATTGCCGTTAAGTAGTGGAATGAAGTACATATGTATAGAATTTTTTTTATTATTTTTTACTCCCCACTCACGAAAAAATTTAACAACATAGCTATATTAATACTTTTTTAAATAATCATTTCAAAATTTTTTTTAATTGGT
>CAYOTP010000084.1:0-6009 GCA_964406955.1 uncultured Thermoplasmatales archaeon
GGAGTGCATTACCATCCCATCTCAACCGCAGAAAGTGAGAAGTTCTCCCAGACTTTTCTTCTTCACTTTCTTCAATAAATGGGATTATTTTCTTTTGCTTTTCACTAGGATAACTTAGCGAATAATATTTACCTTTTTTTGCAAATTTGACGGTTCGATTTTGAATGAAAAAATGCCAATAAATAATAATATATAAACAATGGCAAAGTTGAAAAATAATTAACTTAAAATATCGTTAATTCTTTTATGTCATTAACATCGTTTTTTTAAGAATTATATCTGAGTGTTTTGTTCAAGTCATGGATGAAGAGTGCAACAACTATTTATTAGTTAATCTAATAATACCAAAAAAAAGTGGAGTAGGTAAACATAATAGAAGATATCTTTGTTCCATTGATTGCTGTTTCAATTGCTGAACTTGGTGACAAAACCCAACTTTCCATTATTCTTCTTTCATCTAAAACTAAAAAGCATGTTCATCTTTTACTGGGAGTCCTCTTAGCATTTTTAATCGTTGATGGCATTGCAGTTGCTGCTGGATCGTGGGTTACTACCATCATTCCGCTCTTTTATTTGAAGATAGTATCTGGGTCAATCTTCATATTTTTTGGTATACTTACTTTGTTGAATAAGGGCGATGGGCAAGAATCACCTAAAGCATACAGAAACCCTTTTGTCAGTTCATTTGTGCTCATATTTCTTACCGAATGGGGTGATAAAACGCAAATAGTTGCAGCATTATTTGCAACGACCTTGAATCCCTTTTTTGTACTCATTGGTGCCATGGTGGCATTATCCATCCTATCAATTATTGCTATTTATTTTGGGAAACTTATTTCAGAACACATTTCGAAAACCAAAATTAATAAAATTGCAGCAGTACTCTTCATTGCAATTGGCCTATCCTTTTTCTTTTTTTGAAAAATGATATATTTTTCATTTTATCCAGTTTTGCTGCATTTTTTATATTTTTGTCAACGGATTCATTTCTAAAAGTTAATAAACTGAAAAATATTTCAACCTTCTTGAAATCTCTGTTTTCAGCATAATGTATATGTGCTGTAAGATTAAAAAATTGAAATCAAATTCTTGAAAAATGAAAATAATTCCTGCGGCTGAAGTTATCCGGCGGTTAAATAAAATCTATGCACAAATCCCTTCTTTTGAGTGTAAACATTGTCAACAATGTTCCAATCCGATCATGTGGTTTAAACCAGAAGATATCAATATTCGAACCTACCTTAAAAAAAATCATTTGACTTATCTATCATGTACTGATGAAGATTTTAAAAAAAATCAGATGAAATGCCCATATTTACAAAGGAATCGATGTAGTATCTACCTGGTAAGACCCATTGTCTGTCGATTACAAGGCAATATTTCAGAATTGTATTGCCCGAACAATAAAAATTCAATATTAACTGAAGAACAATACAAAAAAATCATTAAAGAGTTAAACGATCTTAATCGAGATATTGATGGAATGTTGGAGTATTATGGGACTCGTAAAGATATAATTAGTTCGATTTCTAAATTACAAAAGGAATAAATAAATCAATATATTTTTAAGGAAAACGATTGTTAACTTTATAGAAAATTGAAAACGTGTTGATTATGAAATTGTGTTCATCATGTAAATCATCCAATCCTGAAACGGCAAACTTTTGTCAACATTGTGGTGCGAAGCTTGGTCCATCCAATTCAAAATCGACATTTGAAGAAAACATGGATCATTTTGAAGAGGAAATTGAGAATTTTGGTAAAAAGATTGAATCCTCCTTTGAGAAAAAAGGTAAGCAACTTGAAACTTGGTATGATAAAACCTTTGGAATATTTGGCCCCGTCCTTTCAGCTCTTATCGCCTTTGTAATATTCTTTATTTTTCTTAATGTTCTTTCCTTTTTTGAGATATCTTGGATGCAAGAAATTCGGGGATTCTTAGAACCTCTTCTCCTTTTGTTTTTAGCAGTTTTTTTACTTTCAAGTTATTCTCAATATTTGACAAAAAAAATCAAACCCTTTCGATTTATTTCTCCAATAATCGGAGCAATTATTTTTATTGTGTGGTTTTGGGTAGCCATCAACATTTTATCGATTCTTTCCATGACTTTTGATTTGGCAATGGTACAAAAATTCACTGATCTTTTCGAGGCACTCATCTTTCCAATAGCAATTCTTATTCTTCTCGTTGGATATCTAGGCGTGATACTGTCCACGAAGCAGACTGATGTTCCTAAAAATGACAATAACCATCAAATTAATGGCCAACTATCAAGTCAACAGACAAGGGAAAATAATGAATACAAACGATTATATCGATCTGGAAAGGATCAATTAGTTGGAGGGGTTCTGGGGGGTCTAGCTGAATATCTTAAGGTGGATCCAACCATAATCCGTGTTCTTTATATTTTACTTCTTTTTGCATCGTTTGGATTCATGGTCCTGGCATATTTGATAGGGTGGATGTTGATACCACGAAATCCCAATCACCATTGGTAAGAACATAAGCGTTTATGTCAAAAATGAAAGACCAAGTAACTTTAGAGGTTTAACAGATGGAAAATATGAAATATTTCTATGAATTATATGAGGGATTGCCAAGAGGGGGTCCCGGTGATAATGTTTCAACAAGGAAAGCATTTTCTTTTATGACGGATTTACCTATCAAACCCTTGATTTTAGATATTGGTTGCGGTCCAGGAATGCAGACGATTGAACTGGCAAAGATTACAGGTGGAACGATTATCGCTTTGGATAATTATCAACCCTTTTTAGATCAATTGATGGACAATGCGAAACGAGAAACCGTTGATAAAAACATTATCCCCACATTTCGATCAATGGATGATTTGAATTTTCAAGATCAATCTTTTGATATCATATGGTCTGAAGGAGCATTATACATACTTGGTTTTTCAAAAGGACTCAAAACCTGGCACAGGCTGTTAAAATCAAATGGATATCTAGGGATGACTGAAGCAGTGTATCTAAGGCCAGATCCGCCCAGTCCCGTCATTGAATTCTGGGAATCCGAATATCCTGATATAAAAGACATCCAATGTAATATTGATCTTATTGAAAAGAGTGGTTATGAACTGTTATCACATTTTACCTTGCCTGATTTATCCTGGCTAGATGAGTTCTATATTCCAATGGAAGATAGAATTAAAACATTAATTGAAAAATATGCGGGTAACCAAGCTGCATTAGATGTATTTGAAACAGCTCAAATGGAAATTGAAATCTTTAAAACATATTCGGATTTTTTTGGTTATGAGTTCTTTATCATGAAAAAAAATGAATAAAATCTTGTCTTAATTTTTAGAAAGGATTAAAGTAAGGGAAAAAAAGAAATGACTGCAAAAAAAGATGATGAAATACTTGTTGCTTTCTGTGGATTGTACTGTGGGCAATGTCATGGATTTACAGGAAATATACCTGATCTTGCAAGGGATCTTAGAAAAGAACTGCGCACGATGAAATATGAGAAATTTGCTTCGTTTATGTCTACGATGCCTTTTGGAAAAGATTTCAAAAATTATGATGAATGCTATAAAGTCCTTGGTGCAATGGTCAAATTCCGTTGCCGTAAGGGATGCCGAAATGGTGGGGGGTCACCATTTTGCAAGATTCGACTGTGTGTTGAAAAGAATAAGTTAGATGGTTGCTGGGAATGTGATGAATTTTCAACCTGTGAAACACTTCAATTTTTAGAAGAAGTACACGGTGATGCACATTTGAAAAATATTAGAAATATCAAAAAAAATGGGAAGCAAGTATTCATCGATGGAAAACCGTTATGGTATAAAAAGAAAAAATGATTGATTTTTGGTATTATGGGTGAAAGGGGCTTATATGGGAAAAATTTGGAAAAATATTTAACCATCCTCTCCATAGTTACCATTATAACATTTATTTATAATCTTAAAATACGATTCTAATAAGGAGAGGGACTATCTGAGGGAGTACACAGTACAGGGTGCGCATGTTTGAGATTACAGGATTGGCTGGCTTTATCATTCTTGCATTATTGGGCTTTTACGTTATTTTCAAAAATAAGGGACAATCAATCAACATCGTTCTTAGTTTGTGGTTGTTATCCACTTCAGTTTGGTCATTAGGCCAAGTATTAATGATAGTATCTCAGAATGCTGAAGAGCTCATAATACCAATTCAAATATCATTTATGGCCATTTTCCTTATGGGTTCAACAACGTTGCACATCGCATTGAATTACCCCTCAAAAAGAAAGATCATGAAGCATAAATCAATGCCACTTCTACTTTATCTTCCCTTCATTATTTTTGGCTTTATTCTTTTCACAAATAATGTTCATTTTTTGTTCTTGGAGGCTGTTAGTTATAATCCAAACACGATTTTGCATCATTCTATTAGATATGGACTTGTTGGCAGTTTGGGAAAAATAGTGCCATATCTTTTCGTCTTTATATCTGTAATATCACTCATTCATTCAAGTATTCAGCATAAAGGACGTGTAAGAATTGGATCATTATTATTATCTTTCGGTCTTTTTAGCGGTATATTTTCATCAGTGCTTTCAGAATTTCAGATCATGCCTGCAACGACACTTTTTCCAATCTCTGGTCTTTTGTTTGCACTTGCCATTATTAAATACCGCACGCTTTTTGTCACTCCGTCAACAGCAGCTGAGAATATTTTAAAAACCATGAATGATGGATTGATTATAACTGATGTAAAAAATAACATCCTCAAAATAAATAACTCGGTTACTTCAATGCTTGGTTTTACTGAAAAAGATCTCTATACAAAACATATATCATTACTTTTTAACGATAATAACTTCATGTTTCAATCAATAGATTTTCAGAGGATGCAACCAGGGAAACTAATCAATAGCCATGTTGAAACCGTATCAAAAAAGAATGGGGACAAATTGTATGGTTCTATTAATGTTTCATCTATTCAAGATGATAGTAGTAAGGTAGTTGGATATGTATACAATATCAGGAATGTAACAAAGGAAAAACGAGATGAACAGCGATTAAAGGAATCAAAAAAAACATTGGAGGAAACCATTAAAAAATTGAAAAAAAGAACTGAGGAGGTAGAATCACTACTCAATCAGAAAGATGAACTTTTTCATTTACTAGCTCATGACCTTAAAAATCCGTTGACCACTCCCCGTAGTGTGCTCCCCATCGTTGAGAAAAAAGTTACTGATGAAAAAATTAAGAAAATGTTAAAGATATCCATTAAAAATATTAATACCATCCAACGAATCATTGATGAAACATTGAAATTAGCAAGATACGAAGATTTTTCAGCATTAAACGATCAGAAGGAATTATTGATAAATGATTTAGTTGGAAAAGTCCTAGATTCCAATCAAGGGATCATCAAAAAGAATCATTTTCATGTTGAAACAGCTATTGATGAAACTCTATCTGTTTTTGCCGATGAGTTTCAAATGGAGGAACTATTGAATAATCTTATTTCAAATGCAATCAAGTACACTCCAAACGATGTTTCAGGTTTGATAAAGATCGAAGCAAAGAAGGAAAAAGATACTATCATTTTTTCAGTGAGGGATAATGGTATTGGGCTAGTTGATTCTCAAAAAGAGAGGGTTTTTGAAAAATTCTATAAAGCAGGTTCGCCTCGGGATGGTATGGATAGTACTGGTTTAGGATTAGGGATTTGTAAAAACATCGTCGCTCGGCATGGTGGAGATATCTGGGTTAAAAGTGATGGGCCGGGAACTGGTTCAACTTTTTATGTACAGATGCCCGTTAATTCCGAAAAGCATTATGATGGCAATGGGGGCAATATCGAATCGCATTCAATTGAACGAGAAATTGATGATTTACTGTCTGAAAAATAAAAAAAAAATGACATTTCCATTTCAAATAACAGTACTTCGAAATGTAAGATTTTATTTAATGATTCCCCCAATTTTTGATAACCACCATAGTGAGAGATTGTTTATCAATCATCTTCAAATTGTACAAATTTTACCTCTTTTAAAGA
>CAYOTP010000085.1:0-5662 GCA_964406955.1 uncultured Thermoplasmatales archaeon
CCTTGTGGAACAATTAGAATATTTTCTATTTCTTTTTTTGTTGTAACTATCTTATCAAAACCTTCTTGAATGCTTTGTACTGGTTTAAATCCAAGTGTGTTCTCTACAAATGAATAATTTAAGCTAGAAGTTAAGTACACTGTGTTTCGGTTGATTATTTCTCTGTGGTAATATGCTTTGTGTGCCCCAATCTGAAAATGATTGGTTAATGATATCTTGATTTCTTCAGCTGAATCATATATATTCATCCAGTTTTGATAGATCTTATTTCCTAGACCTTGATCGCATTCAGCAGCTAGAATAATGCTCCCCTCATTTTTGAGTACTTGTGAAGCACTATGCATTGCTTTAAGTGCTTGATATAAATTGATATCATGTGGACTTCCATCAGCTGCAGTAATGATCACATCTGGTTTTTTCCCAATTTTTTTGGTAAATAATTTATCAACCAGTTTAACTCCATGATCCATTACCTGTTTAGCATCACCAGTCCATAGGCCAACGATATCATGAGTTTGATTTAGGACTGCTCCGATCATGAAATCACAACCCACTAAATCAAACGCTTCCTGCATTTCTATTGAAATAGGATTTCTTCGTAGTTCACCGGTTGTTGCGTATTTGTTAAACATCATCGCATGATTCTGTTGAATGGTATCTTTTGATGCAATTCCAGGTAGGATACTTTTTCGAGTGCCACCGTATCCAGCAAAATAATGGTATTCAATATCACATATCACGATTTTAACATCAGATTCAACATACGTTTTATGAATTTGAATGTCATGATCAAACGAAGAAGAACCAACGGTTACATATGAACTATTCTTGTTATCATTTGAAATAACAGTATACTTTTGAATGATTGATTTACCAATTAATTGAATGAGTTGATCTTGTGATGGGGGAGTATGAGTACCTGTTGCAATAAGAATGGTGATATCACTATCAACAACCCCTCCTTTTTTCAGTTCTTGTAACACGATTGGAAGTAGTTGTTTACTTGGACAAGGACGTGTATGATCATCAACAACGATAACAACCGAATCACCTAATCCAACAAGACTATGAAGCATGGGGTTTTGTAATGGATGCTGAAAAGCGTGATCAACTAGTGTTTCAAAAGAAGGAGTGGTATCATCTTTTTTTCCTGAAACATACTCAACCGAATACTGTTTAGGAATAGTAATTGTTTGACTTGTTTTTCCATAAGGCAGAGTGTACTGCATATGAAAAGAAGAAAAAAGAAAAGGGTATTTTATTGTTTGGCGTAATCTTTGCTCCATCGAACCCTTCGTGGGACCCGACGAAGTTTGATCATGTTCTTCTGACACTTGTTTTTGCAGAAATGAAAGACCGTTCCATCTTTTTTCGCATAAATCTTCCCTGTTCCCGGTTCAATGTCATTTCCACAAAATGAACAACGTCTTCGTTCGACCATTACTCAATCAACCTCATAACATTATTTTTTTATTAACGTGGACCGCCAAGGCTTTTGGCCTCACGTTGGGTTTCATTTAACATTAACGTATCACCAAGTTGAACTGGCCCCATCACATTACGAGTGATGATCTTCCCTTTATCCCTGCCATCAAGCACTCTGAGTTTGACTTGTTGTGCTTCACCGGCCATGCCAGTTCGATGAATGATTTCCACGATTTCACACGGAGTTCCTTCAACCATGATAGACCACTATTCTATGTATTAAATTATTCTTTTTTTAACTCAGCGACTTTCTTAGTTAACGTTTCTAGCGTTGTCTTATCTTTCCCAGGATCAAGAACCGCGATAGCTGTCGTTGGAACATGAAGTCCTGCTGAGCTTCCAAGTTCATCTCTACTTGGAACGTAAGCATAAGGAATGTTTTTTTCTTCACAGAGAATAGGCATATGAGCAAGGATCTCTTCAGGGCTGACATCTTCAGCCATGATCACCATCTTTGCCTGTCCTCGTTCGACTTGTTTGGTAACCTCATTTGCCCCCTTGCTGATTTTGCCGATATCTCTAGCTCTTTCAACAAGGTCATAGGCTAAGTCCTGTACCTCTTTAGGTGTCTGAAATTTTACGTACATTGCCATAGTCTTTTTAGCCTCCTTTTCATTGAAGCTTTCATCGATAACGAATCCCACAAAGGGGAAACGCAGTTACCTTGGAATGGAGGAGGCATATAAAAACCTTTTTAGCAGAATTCCGATGGTTCCACCAGTTATCATTAAGAAAGTTTTGTCCCATATGAACATCATTCAAAGATGGTTTTGTTCGTTCATTGGTATTCGTTCAACTTCCAAATGATCCGCAGTTGGATACTCTTCGACAATAAAACAAAGGATGTGATGAAAAGTCAGTATTGATGCGTATTCTTCTAAAAGACTGGGGTGAAGTTCAATTCGTTTTCTTTCATTATTGACAACATAATCAAAACGGGAAAACTGTAGTTTCTCCCGTAGGATCTTTTGAATGTCTTGCATTGAACGATGTTTATCAGGTTCAAGGATGCCTTTGACGATCGTACCTTGGTCAGTGATAACATCATGATCTGTCGAAACGTTTTCAGCTCGACGTTTCAGTCGATTGGTCAACTGTACTGCATCTTTGAACGAAGAAGAACAGTAATGGATGCCGATGGGAACTGGCGAGGTTTCAAAAAAGGTTAGTACGTCATAGGCGGTCTCTTGGCTCCCTGTGGCTGCAGCGGAAAGATCATCTTTCATGGTGAAACCAAGTTTATATAAAGCGGTTTCGTTCTGCTCGGAAAATTCAAGTTCATTGAGATTGATATAATGAACGTGTTGAGATGCTGCCCATTGTATCAATTTGATGATATCAAGTGTTTTTTCTGGAATTGCAGGGATCTCAATGGCGATTTCGACGGGAAGGTCTCCTAGTTGGGTTATCACGTCTAGAAATGGACTGTGGGATGGATCAATCCAGTATCTTGGTTCCGGATGGAATCGGATCTCATCTAAACCTGCTGAAACCATATCTGGGATGGCCTTAGTATTTGTTAATCCTGAAGTATATAAATGGATATGGAATTGTTCTCCGAAGGTTTCTTTGAGAAATGTGATATATCTAATGGTTCGATCGGGGACTACTAAAGGATCTCCACCGGTGATTCCTGCTCCTTTTGCAGAGATTGCTTTTGCTTCTGAAATGAGGGTTTCAACATCATCTTCATGTTGCAGCTGCCATTCATCTGCATAGATCACATCTCTATCTTGTTTGGAAGTGCTGAGTGGGCAATAGAAACAATGAGCTGGACATTTCCCCGTGATGAGCACCACCATCTTTGCTCCTTTTGCACACATCTTACATGCTTTTGATATCGGAGAGATATATTGACTTTGATGTAACCAGTGATATCGTTTTGCCATGTTCTTATTTCAATCCTTCTGATTCTATCTTGAACAATACTTTTTTACCTTCTGGTTGAGATCGATGTTTCATAATAGTTGCCTGACGGGTGCCAAGTCCTTTTTTTTCAAGTTTGATGATGGTCTTGACAAGATGTTCCACATCTCGATTGGTAAATGGTTTCACATCACCAGTCTTATCGGTAAAGACCTGTTCGGTGATCAATACATATAAATCAAGGTCTCTAGCAGCCTTTTGCAAACAAGCGACCTGTCGAGTGAACGACCGCATACATTCCTCTTTGTTTTCTTCGAGATGTAATCGGTAAAACATGTTAAGCGTGTCGACGATGATAAGTTGAATATCCTGAATTTTGATGGCGTTTTGTACCATTTTTTCTTGATCGGCTTGAGTGGTGGGAGAAAAGATAAGGATGTTTTTTAAGATGATATCTTGGTCTTTCTTTGGACTGATTTGGCGTAATCGTTCCATGGATACTCCCTCACTGTCTATATAAGCAACTTTTTTATTGTTAAGAACACATTCCCGGGCTGCCTGAAGACATACGTTTGTTTTTCCCGTTCCTGCTTCGCCGAACAGTTCAGTGATAATCCGTTTTTCCAGGCCACCTCCAAGAAGGGTGTCAAGAGGGGTGCATTGTATTGGTAGTTGAGTCATTTGTTTTCGTGAAATACATATGGCTATCCTCCTAAAAACGTTATGTATGAAAGAGGGTTTTTATCCAATCGAGGCACTGGCTTTTTATTTTTTCCTTGTCCATTTTGATGAAAATGATACAATTCATGACATGATTTTCTTAATTTTTGATTATTTAATGTTATTATTTATCAAAATCAATCTTTTTTTCATTAAAAAATGTGGAAAACATTTATATCCGATGTTTGCTTTCATGGAGGAAAAACAATAGTTCTAACGTTAAAACGAGATGTGATAAGTATGGCAAAAAGAAGTAGAAATCAAGTAAAAAAAGATGAAAATACCGTTATTAAAGTGTTACAATCCTATGCAAAGGAAAGTATCGATGAATTAGCTAAAAGATGTAAGTTTTCCGGGCCTAAAGTACGAAGGATCATGAAGAAACTGGAGGAAAATGAGACCATTTGGGGATATCATGCGGTAACAGATTACGAAAAGATCAATTCAAACGAATACATCCTCCTTATCAAAAAGACAAATACACCTCTGGAGAAACTTGCAGATGCCATCGTTTCTCGAAAAATCGATAAAAAAGCTGATGAAATTGGGGTGATGATTGGTTCAAGTTATTATCTGCATGGGATCTTCGACTGGTTGATCTGTTTTGTCGCTGAAGACCTGCCACAAGCAAAGCGATTCGAAAGTGAACTCGTTAAACTATATAAGCCATTTATTTCTGAGACACAGTTACTGGAAAACATCTTCCCCGTGAAACGATGTGGTATTAACAATCCAAACCTTGAGGACATAAAACAATTCCTATAATATCCTCAATTTTTTTTATTCTTTTTTAGATCAATCCTAGAATGGAGCATTTATATCAAAGAGTTTTGATAATCCTTTGCAGAGTTCAAAGACCGCAAGTTGTTGATCTTTTTTAGGTTTGAACAATTGTTGTGGTTGTATGTTGAGTTTTTCGTATTCTGAAAACACGTTATCATTAGTGACGTGAAGTTGATGTTCCACACAATTTCTAAGGTGTAGTAGAAACGCGTGTAACTGAATCAGCTCATCCTTTTGCATCCTTTGCCCAATACCTATAATATATTTCCCACTTATAAAATTAATCTATTGAATTTGGCCATATTTGATTCGTGAAAAGGGATTTTGACTTGATACCTAAAACAGTTGAAAAATGAATGGGATCTTCATCTATGGCAATGATCAATTTTTTGTTTTGGTAATCTTTTTTTTGATGATTCTAAGTGAAAGGGTCCCCCCTCCCTCAATAATCTGCCTCCTCTTATTGCCTTTTCCCCTTTCATTATTGTAACGACCTATAAATATATAAATATTTCATTAACAATTGTTTTTTTTTGTTGAACAATGAACATAATGAAAGAATTCGATGACTTTTCATCGAAAGCTATGGTTATCACTAACAAGTGAACTACCCCCCCCCACCTTTCGGAAGGGGACTTCTCAGCTGAAAAGTTAAATCTAATTTCATATTGATTCGATGATGAGTGTCAATCTAATAAAAAAGAATCTAGCAAAAAAATTGAAAATAAGGAAAAGAGTGGGTTTCAGTGACCTCCTCCCGCGGCATAAATGCCGGGGCTTCCCGGTTTGAGTGGTGCAGAACTGCATG
>CAYOTP010000086.1:0-5492 GCA_964406955.1 uncultured Thermoplasmatales archaeon
CAGTTGATGCTGGTTCTCAACTTCAAGAGAGTAATTTTAGTCAGCATGCTCGGGAGTTTCTAGAGGCATCACCAGACCCAGTAATTAAAAGATACACTGAAACAGTAGGTATGCACAATGTCATAGAGATGTCCCGATTTTTAAGGTTACTTGGCACTCAAACAATACAAATAACTATGAAAAATGATGGTGCACCTCCTACAAGCTGGATTTTTAAGACCACAAAAGATACGGTGGACCATATTCAAGTTATCCAAGGGAAACTGAATGAAAGTACAATTAATTTTAATGTAGATATCCAGGATTTCCAGTTAGGTGAACAACGTAACCTGTCCCAGATGAATAATCTTAGAATTGTTGCTAAATTACTTGCGTCAAACAAAGGCATAAAACAACAGTTCAATATACTGCGGTTATTTGTTGCAGGCGGTATTGAGTTTATCAAATATTTAGGGACAAAAAAAACCGCTGCAAACAGTATGGACCACAGTAACTGAAGAAAGTGAGCTTTTACCATAAATGAATGCAGGTGGCAGGATTTGAACACATTGAGGGGTTTTTACATATACACCATACTCCCTTTGTCGGCTTGCCAAAATTTTTCCAATAAATTGAGCATGTTTGATCGTATAATCCAAAAAAGTGTGTTCTTTTAACCTAAATAATTTCAATATAACATTAAGGGAAAACGGTCAAAAGATGGTACTACCATTATGTTACAAGACAGTTAATGAGCAAAAGAAAATAGTTTTTTTCATCTTACGTTGTTTACTTTTTTTCATGCAAGTTATGTTAAATACCCTTGAACTTTACCAATTTTTCAAAAAGCATTCATTCAGCCATATATCTCATTTAATCGAATCTTTTTTGTTTTTTATATCAAGAAAATATTCAATCCATGCCGTTCTTACGCTTGGTATTTTTTCATGTTCTATATAGTTCTTAAGAATATCTCTTAATCTATTTGTAGTGGCCATCTGTTTGAGTTGCGTAATGGTTATCATGGCTACATGATCTTTTTCTTGTTTAACTTTCTGCTTCATGTTATATTCCTTTTTATCAATTCTTTTTACGATATCTCCAGTTATAACCTGGATATCTCATTGAACTAAACGCATATAAAAAATCATCGAAATCCTTTGCTTTTTTAAATCGAATAACTCGTACTGAATCTCCTGATTTTTCATGAAACAATTCTATTGACTTTTTAAATTTATCATTTTTCTTAACCATATTATCCCTAATTTTTTATATTTACATTCTCATCAATTATTTATAAGTTAAAGGAAATTAAGAAACCAATATTGTTCAACGTGTATAAAAACAAATCTACATAATATTAGTTTCAAATTACCTAAAATGATATTACGTATTACTCAATTTTTTTACATTTGTTGCTTGTGGTCCACGATCAGAGTTGGTTATTTCATATTCAACTTGATCTTTTTCATCTAACGTAATTTCCAAAGGTAAATCATTTCTATGGACAAAGATATCTTTACCATCTTCACCTTCGATGAATCCATATCCTTTTCGATCATTGAACCATTTAACTGTTCCTTTCATGTATTTGTCACCTCCTCCGATTAATACATCTGGATTGAGTAAAAGAGGGAAAAAATAAAAATCTCAAAAAAAATCGTGATTGTGACATTGTAAAACTTTTATCTTTGTTCTTTTCTATAACTATATACAACATGTGTCTTTATATAAGTTTGTATTGTTTTTATCATTGTAATGATATAACGGCTTCCGAAAATGAAGAGGGACTGGTAAATCCAATAATGCCTGCAGATCCTTGTTCACAGATAACTAACCCAAATACCTCAGTTCGCGGTGAAAGACCATCGAATAATGAGTGGCTATCTATTGCAAGAATGATATGATCTCCATAATTGATCACTGGATTTTTTTGTGAACATGATTCATCCGCATCTTGTAATACAATGACACCAAAGCTTGTTTCATCTCCAAAATCCCCATTTCCAAACAAATCACCATTTATGTCAGATTGATTGGTAAAATTATTTGTGTATCTAAGCACATATTTTGCCGTAGAATCCGCAATCTCAAGTACAACATTTCCAACATCAATATCAGGAGAACCAGATTTGGGAGCTATTTCAATTGCAATTTTATCAATAAATCCTGACAAATGATACCCCCCTATAGCCTCAACTTTTAAACCACTTGAAACTTCATCAATGGTTTGTTGGCCTGTTCGAAGAGCCTGCATTTCCAGTTGTTCACTGGTTTGAACTAGAACTGATGCAGCAATTCCCGCGACAAGAACCATAGCTATGAATATAATTAACACTCCAATGCCGATGGCTGCGGATTCACATTTTTCAGATGGTGATGGTGGTATTGATGATAGTGACATCCCAAAATCCAATAGATAAGAGAAAAAGTCTCTTTTTAAGAATTTTTCTTATGTATCACTGCAATTACTTATGTAGCCACCTTCTTAGGTTTTTATGTACGTAACTACGATTCTTCTTTGAATATGAAGAATACCTCATCCTTTTTAACAAGGCGATAAAAGAGAAAACACTTGGAAAATTTAAAAAAAAAATTCTAAAAAAGAATTTTATGTTATCATTTAATGTTACAGCAATAAACATTTGAAATTCAGAAAATGATAAAAACAAAACAAGTGATGCGTTTGGTGAAAACTAAAAAAGTGAGGTGGAAAGATGCCTATAAATAATTTATTTAAAAAGAACGCAGAGGATGGTAATGATATCCAAGGGATGATCGATCAAAGTAAATTGATTCTTGAACGAATTGTTGATCCGTTTTTTATTGCAGATACAAATTTAACCGTTCGTTACATTAATAATGCAGCATTGAAAGCACTTGGATATACATATGATGAAGTTGTAGGAAAGTTGAGTTGTGATAAAATTTCACAGACTCCCTTGTGTAATACATCACAGTGCACCTTGAAGAATTGTTTTGCTAGTAAACAAGAGGTTATTGGTAAAACTCAAGCTACAGCTAAGAATGGAACAATAATTGAAATCCGGGCTGGTTGTAATGCAATTTTAAACAGCAAAGGAGATGTGGTTGGTGGATTTGAATTGATTCAAGATATCACACGCGACAGAGAAATGGGACGTCAACTTGGAGCAATGGCAAATCAATTGTCCTCATCTGCTGAAGAACTATCTTCATCTGCTGAAGAGGTTAATGCATCTATTGAAGAGACCTCTTCAACAATTCAACAAATTGCAGAGGGTGCAAACACTACGTCAACTCAAACGAATACAGTTATTGAAGAATCAGATAAGGCCGGTGAAGCAGCTCAGCGTGGTAAGGAATCCGCTGATCAAGTCAATCAAAAAATGGGTGAAATTCAGCAGACAACTGAAAAAGGAGCCAAAGGTATTGCCGCTCTTGGTGAAAAAAGTAAGGAAATTGGAAATATCGTTGATACTATCAATCAAATCAGTGAACAAACCAATCTTTTAGCACTCAATGCAGCTATTGAAGCTGCTCGTGCTGGTGATGCTGGCCGAGGTTTTGCGGTTGTAGCCGATGAGGTTCGAAAACTCGCTGAAGAGAGCGGGCAAGCAACTCAACAGATCAGTAGCCTCATTCAGAGTATTCAAAGTGAAATAGATAGTGCAGTTACAAGCATGAATGAGAATACAAAACAAGTTGAAGATGGAAGTGTGGGTGTTGCTGAAGCAGTGAAATCATTTGATGAGTTACCACCAATCATTGAGCTTGTTAATAATGCTGCAAACCAGGTCGCAAGTGTTGCTCAAGAGAATGCTTCAAGTAGTCAACAGGCATCTTCAGCAATGCAAGAGGTTTCTGCTTCGATGCAGCAGGTAACCGGTAGCGCACAAGATTTGACGGAACTAGCAAATAAACTATCTTCTCTTGCTAAAGAACTTAACGAATAACTAATTGCTAAGTGATTGATGATTGATGGCATCTCAATCAATTTTTTTCTTATTTTAATAGGAGGATTTTTGAAAATTCCAAATAACAATGTCATTATCTGACAATTGATATGAACTACATCCTTTATCTGCATATATATCATTTACTTTGTATTGCCAATATTTGTTATCTTGTCCATTTTTTATATTGTTTATTGATTCGATAAAAAAAGAATCATAACCTGGGAAAAAGGTTTTTTGAATAGAAAAATCGTACCGTGTGGCTGTTTCATTAAGAAGAGTATAAACAGTACTATTTTTGGTAGTTGAGTACGTATGTCTTAAAGACCATGTATCAGATGTTATGATGATGGTGATATTATGCAGAATATTATCCTCTGATTCAATAAGTGTTGTTGAGAATTCAAGTTGATTCGTTGAAACACCATGAATAATAATAGCAACAAAGAAAACTATAACGAGATACCCTAAAAGTTTTTTATTTATTATTCCCATCATTTTTTTCATCATCCCCGCTGGGCCATATTAAAAATGGATTGATATACAAATAGTGTTGCAAATCGTGATAACGATCTGGAAAAAGCCAGTTTTCAAATTGTATTAAAAGTTCAAAAAAAGAAGATATATGATTCAATTTTTCACCCCATATAGTTTCTTTGGCAACTCTTAACCTTTCGGTCCAATTGATCAACTGTTGTTCAGTTATTCCCTCTTTGATGGTATATCCTTTGACTGTGAGAATTAAAGAAGTGCATAACGTTTTTTCATCATATATAAACGTGAACGGTTCATTATATCTAATCTGTTGAATCCTATCATTAATTGAAAAGGTAACGAAATCTATTGATGCATTTGTCTTAACGACAAATGTAGCTGCCCCTATGATGACTGGTCTTTTTGTATTTATATTTATAAAATTATTATTGATGTACACTCCATTTATGTTTGGTGTGAGAATGTAAAAATAGGGTTTTTTATGTCTTGTACAGGCATCGGAATGATCGGATTGATCTGTATTTCCTTCATTGGAATAATCAATGTTATCTTCTTCATTTTTCTCATGATCATCACTGAATCCTGTATTCTCATTAGAGTTTACTGATAAAAAGGTAACGGGAAAAGACTTTCCTCTTAATGCAATGATTGCATAAGCGGTCATCCAAAGAGAGTTTGTTTTCGAGGACAAAGTATGATTGAAACTTCCATCTGATTGCTGCATGGATAAAAGAAAATCCAATGGATTGGCTGTTGATGTGTTCCAAATGGTTTGCATCATATCATATGAAAGGGTGGTTAACGCTGAAATTGCCCATGCTGTTGTGGCTGTATTTACTGAACCCCAACTAGCAAAACCTCCTGTTTCATCTTGATAGGTCTTGACAAAGGAATATGCATTTTGAAATACGGTTGAATTTATTGGTTCTTCACACAGCCGAAGTGCCATAATAGAAATTGCGGTGGTATCTACATCATTCCACCCCCCATTTTCTTGTTGTTTATCTTTAATGGTCTCTCTTATTGACGTACAAAACTTTTGCACTTTTTGATTTTGATGCAGAAAACAATTAATTTGTGACA
>CAYOTP010000087.1:0-5342 GCA_964406955.1 uncultured Thermoplasmatales archaeon
AAAAGGCAACCGAAAAGGGCATAGTTGGACTTTTGGTTTACTTGAAGATATGAGGGAGAGTCCTTCTATCCATTAGTTTTGTAAAACCTCCAAGAAAGAGTATAACGGGGATTGGCTCGGTGCAGTAAACATCGTAAGAAGATTCTTCTATTATATGTCAAAAGGATATGGGTATCAGTGGATTATGCCCTAAACAAGGTAAAGATGATGCAAAGGGAAGTACCATTGAACCCACTCTTGTTGAAGCGTTAGCCCATCGTGGGCTGATCGTTCGTCCAATGAGGATTTAACCTTGAAGCCACACAGTTCAATGAGTGGTAGTTCACAGTTTCCAGAACGGATCTAATTTCTTCTTCAACTGAGTGTACACGTTTTTACTTGTATCATGTTCATCAGCTGAATCTTTAAATGTTTGAGGGAATCCTGCAAGTTGACCGACTTGAGAGATAAAACAGTTGCCGATATAGTCCAGACTATATCCTCCCTCTAAGGTGCAAACTAGTTTCGATTGCACTTGTTGATATTGCTTAATCAACTGTCCAAAGAAATCAACAGTTAATCGTAATCCTCCAAGGAAATCTGAATGATGACCGTCAAAGCCAGATGATACAATAATCAGATCAGGATCAAATTGTGTGGCAATGGGAAGAAAAATATCGTTAATGATACGTTTTACGGCTTTCTCACCATTTCCATGGGCCAGAGGCGCATTCATATTGTATCCTTTTCCATCTCCTCTTCCGATCTCTTCAACTTTTCCAGTTCCAGGAAAATGAGGACTTACATGAAATGATTGATACAATACATCCTTTCGCCGGTAAAATATCTCTTGGGTCCCATTTCCATGATGCACATCTGGATCAAAGATAAGGATCCGATTCCCAAATTTCGCCAGTTCATAAGCCGCAATGGATGCATTGTTGAACAGACAAAAACCCATGGAAGTATTTGGAGTTGCATGATGACCTGGCGGACGAACAACTGCAAATCCATTATCTGCTTTACCATCTAAAACATGTTTAGCTAAAAGAAGTGTGCCACCTGCCGCTCTTCGCGCAGTATCAAAATCATCTTTGCAAACGTAGGTATCCAGGTCAAGCCAGGCGTTCTTAGTTTCACTGATGCGTTTAATATCATAAATCATTCGTTGATTATGGATATCATAAAGCATTTCTTCGGGAACTAAAGGAGGATCAATCATGATGAGGTCATCATAAAATGATGTTTTTTTCAAAGCATCCATCATCACCATGGTTCGCTCAGCGTTCTCAGGGTGACTAATGTTATCGTGTCGTCGGAACAGTTCAGAATGTGCAATCTCAGTTCTCATACCTTATAGCGCCTTCAAAGGAAGGTAAAAAATAAGCAATATAAAAATTATTCTAATGGTTTTAAGTATGAAACAGGACATATCAAGTGTATACAAATCAAGACCACAATCAAAGTTGGGGGAAACAAAGAAAAATGACGGAAATGTTACTTGGGGTTTCACCGGATTATCTTTATTTTGAAAAAGGAAAGATTACCCGTGTTGACTCACTTCATCACCCTTATTTTTTAGCTTTTAAAAACACACTTTCAGAAACAAAATCAACAAAAAACAAATTACAAGAGTTATGGGAGAAAAACAAAGATACGACACCTTGGTCATATATCACAGAATTTGGTGAAATTTCAGAATATCAGAGTTTTTGGCATTCATCAAAAAAAATCCATACATTCCCAGTTTTTGTCAATCAGTCATTCCGTGTTCCTGAAGTAAGCGATGAATTATTTTTCCATCATAATCTATACACTGCAGAACATGACATTCCTTATCAGCAACGAGTGCTTGTGGACATCGCAGCAAAGAACGATTCATGGGTTTTTGACACAAAAGGAGAACAAAAATCGATTTCAATGTTGGTTTATGATATTGAGATGAGTGAATTTATCCCTGGAAAAATCGATAGTCCAATTGATATCATCGGTTTTGCACGGACACAAGTATCATTTCGATCATCCAAGGATCTATCTACAGAAACCTTTGATTTTGATATGGATGCCATACCCAACGTTGTTGATAAGGATGATATCGTTCAGCTTGTCTCAAGAAATGAGGATGAGGAAATTGACCATTTGATCCAGTTTTGTAGAATGATTCCTAACTATGATGTGATCTCAGGTCATAACATCCTTGGCTTTGACAATCGGCAAATATTCGGTCGAGTGAAAAAACTTTTACAAAAATACCAATCATCTCTCTCCAAGACACAACAGGATCAACTCAATGATTTCTTACAGAAATACTCCCGAATCGATACTTCATTTCATTTTGGAGTGGGATCAGATGTCGTTGAACTCCATCCTTCTTCATTTGATACATATCTAGCGGCTCGAAAGTTTTACCCGTTTCTTGATTCACATAGTCTAAAAGCAGTTGCCCCATTCCTCGGATATGGCATAGATAACCGTTTGATCCTTACTCCAGAAGAGATCTCCATTGATGACACCACGTTAAAATATAATCGACAGGACATCATTGAACAAATGGGTATTTCTTTACATCTTATTCAATTGGCATTACCGTTAGCATTCACAACGGGAATGCCATTTGAAACACTACTTTCAGCAGGTGCAGTGAACATGTGGGATCATATGGCACTCATCAGAGGAGCATATAAAAAAAAATTAATGCCTGCAACCTGTCGAGTAAATAATATCGCTAAAGCACTCATTAGAGATTTCCATCATGTTTCATCAAGAACAGATATTCTTAGGCAAGCAAAAGAAAATAAAGCCCAACTGTCAAAAGAATTCATTCGCGTCGTCAAATATGGACCAGAAATGCCAGAATGGATGCTGTATCCTTATGTGATACATAACGAACAAGCAAAAGAGGTGGATCAACGTAGCGGGTATCATATGCCTGGTGGCATGACCATTAAACCAGATAAAGATGCAGAGTCTCATTTCATTCCCTGGTACAAAGTAGTGGTAGCTGATGTTGGCGCGATGTATCCCACTATTTTAAAAGCCATGAATATCGGTGCTGACACTGTTGAATTATGTAAAAAAAATGAACAGCCGGATATGTGGACCTGGTTTAAGAAACTTCCAAAACAATTTCTTGATGAACACAATGTTGCTTGGAAACCAGTTGATAAAGAAAATGACACTTTTGCTGATAAAGGCTACTGGGTAGGCGTAAACATTAGAAAAGAAACCGGTGTGGTAAATGGTGCAATGACTGGTATCATGGGGATGATTGCAAAGATCAAACAAGAATTACAAGAAGTTAAACAAACCGGTGAAACTGAAGAGATTAAACGATTAAAAATGATGTATCAAAGTGTGAAAGGAGCTCGAAATGCAGGCAGTGTTGGGTATAATCAACGAATCATTCTTATTAATCCATCTGGAGAGTACAATCCTAAAAGAATCGGTGAGTTTGTTGATGAAACAATTGCCTCGAATGGTTCAACATCTGAGTTAATCAATGGAACAAAATTTGATATAGCAACCGTTACGGAACCATGGCATGCAGTATCTGTAACAAAAAATGGAAAAACAGAGATAAAACGAGTAACCAAAGCAGTTCGTCATAAGTATAATGGGAAATTAACTAAGATTACCACAAAAAGTGGATCAACAGTTGTGACACCAAATCATAGTATATTTACCGTTAAAAATAATCAATTAACAATGATTGATGCAGGAGATTTAACTGATGCTACCCCCATTGTCCATCTAATAGACAACTATGAAAAAACAACGCTTCAGCCATCAAACTCCATAGTTGGAAAAAAAATAAATGATTGCTTTGCTATCCCTGCTAAAAAAATAGAATTTGTTGATTCTTCTTCAGATTATGTTTATGATATCAGTGTTGAAGATAATGAAAATTTTGTTGATGTAAATGGCGGAATAGTTCTCCACAATACGCATGGTATCTTAGCTGCTCCTAATGTGTCTGGCAGGCAATTTAATTTATGGGGTGCTTGTAGTATCACAACAAAAGGTCAAGTTATTCTTGATGACATATTGCAGATGTTGCAGAAAAAGGGTATTCGAGTTACCTATGCGGATACAGATGGAATATATCTAGGGTGTTCTCGGTCTCTATCTAAGCTTCCTGATTTTGGAAAAGCTCTTGGAGTCGAATATAGAAAAATGGATGGTATTGAGTGGTTAACTCCACCAGATAAAGCTATTGAGGCAATAAAAGAATGTAATGAGAAATGGCAGGTGGAACTAAACTATCCTGAGTTTGAGTTGGAACCTGAGTATCATGATGCCATGGTTTTTGTGAAGCATAAGAATTATTTGATTTTTGATGAAAAGAATGGTATACTTGAGATGGCAACGAAGGGGAATAATTTTAAAGGATCTGATAAAGCAAATATTGCTCGGAAAGCATTAAAAGAGATCATGATCAATGTGCTAAGAGATGTTTCTTGGTGGTCTGATGAAGACGAAGCCAGATCATTAGTAAAAGATAGTATTCGGAAGCATACTCAGGATGTGGTGGCTTCTTTAGATTTTTCAAAAGTCGATATTCGGGATTTAACGTTGATTCAAAGTGTAAAGCCTGCTCGATCGTATAAAACGAATCAGGATGGCGGATTATCTACGTTTGGGAAACGTGCTAAGGCTTTGGAGCAATTACTTGGGGAACCGATTAAATCTCGAGTGAAATTACGATTTGTTGTGACAAAAAAACCGCTTCCAGGTATTCAGAATCCATCAAAAAGTGGTGTGAAACCAATTGATTTTATGTATCCTGTTGATAAGTTGTCTGAGAAGAGTGAAATCGATTTAGATTGGTATAAATCTATGATAGAGAACTATATTCAAGGAGCATTTGGTTTGTCTAAAATCGGTGAAACTCAACAGACGGGTCTGGATTCATGGATGTAAGTTAGAAATAAGGTAATTTATAACTATTTTTTTATATTTTTTTCGTTAGAACTGTAAAGAAAGTGGGTAACAAATGTACAAGAATCATTTATAAGTAATTAAAATAAAAATATATATTGATAAAAAATGATGATTGTTGGACCCGTATCAAATAAAGAGGAAGCAATAGAAATACAAATGATTGCGAAAATGAGTATTGTTGCCCAACGAGCCCGATTTCTAGGTAGACAAATAAAGAAAAAATCTTGAAAAAAGTTTGTTGTATCAAGGGTTAATGAGATAGCCGTGTAAATCTTAATAGGTTTTATACTGTATTAACGGGTGGATTGCTTTGATATAAAGCCAGATTTTTAATAAAGTTTTATAAAAAGATAATTTTATCAGCTTTTAGCAAGAAGACCACCTCAATTCAATTGTTGGATGAATTGCTTATCTGTTCTTCT
>CAYOTP010000088.1:0-5205 GCA_964406955.1 uncultured Thermoplasmatales archaeon
ACAAGATTGAGCAAGTGATGCAGTCAGAATACGGAATCACTATTAAAAAATGGCTGGATGCCCATTATCAGAAAAATTAATGAACCTTTGAACAATATTTAAAATAGGGTAAGTCCTGCAACAAGGATTGTTCCAACCGTATTTTGTCTTTTTTCTTCATGGTTTAATTATTGTATTAGCCATTCTCATATTTATACTCATTGATAAAGAATGAACGAAAAGGTATCTTTTCAAAGTTTACAAATCTTAGAGATACGATGATTTTTATAATCAATGAATGAATCTATGCTGCTAACCAATCTGTGAAAAAAATATGGTTTTTTCAATATCATTAAATACGATTATGTCATTTTAAGATGACACCAAACATAGGATAGTATGATTTGAGGGATGAAAAAAAAGATGGTAAAAAAAATTATTAAATGTCCAACTTGTGATCATCAGTTTTCGATTGATGGGAAACCTGAGGAAGAAGTCTATGTGACCTGCCCAAATTGTAATACGTATGGAAAATTTTTGTTTCCCAAAGAAGGAGTTACTACTGAGAAACCTACTTGTTTTGATTGTGTTGGGGAAAAATGCTTTAAAAAACTGCGTTTGTTTAATGGTGTAATGGGGGTTTTTCATTTATTCCAGGCAATAGTGATGGTTGTTTTAAGCAATGATTATTCATTACCCGTCACTTATTCGTTTCCCCAATTTGATCCGGTAACTCAAACGATATCTCCAGTTTCTGAAACATTAATTGAAGTGCCAATTGGACCAATGGTTGCATTGTTTTTATTCATGTCTGCAGCAGCTCATTTCTTGTTATCAACTGTGCTATATGACTGGTATGTGAATCGATTGAAGAAAAAAATGAATCCCGGCCGATGGATCGAATATTCGTTTAGTGCATCTCTTATGATCGTAATCATTGCGTTACTGGTAACGATTTATGATATCGGTACCTTGATGGCATTGTTCACCTTGACTGCGGTGATGAATCTTCTTGGTCTTGTAATGGAATTACATAATCAAACTACGGAAAGAACAGATTGGACTTCTTATATCATTGGCTGCATTGCTGGTTTTGTCCCCTGGGTGGTCATTTTCATTCCATTAATTTCAGCTGAATCAGTTCCTGATTTTGTGGTTGCAATCTTTATTTCAATTGCCGTTTTTTTCAACTTGTTTGCAATTAATATGGTGCTGCAATATAAAAAAGTTGGAAAGTGGAAGGATTACTTGTATGGTGAGAAAATGTATATCGTGCTCAGTTTAGTAGCTAAATCAGCTCTTGCTTGGCAGGTTTTTGCCGGAACTCTTGCACCAGTGTAGCAAAAAGGGAATCATTATTCTTTGAATCATTATCCTTTCCCGCTTTATCTTTTAGGGGTTTGGCTCTATTGATTTTTCTGGTTCGGTAAGATTATATAATTCTCTGATCTGTTCAGCATGGCCAATGGCTAATAGTATGTCACCGGGAAGAATTTTTTCTTGTTCAGAAGGAGCATAGATGGTCTGTTTTTCTCTTCTTATGGCAATAAGATTGGCTCCGGTTTTCTTCCAAATCTTTGCTTTCTTGATGGTTTTATTTGCAATTTTTGAGTTTTCATTGATCTCAAGAGGCATGATTTCGACTCCATGCATAATGTTAATCATATCCAAGAATTCAGCAACAAATGGTTCAATGGCACATTTTGCAATGAATCGGCCGACGTTCGCCATTGAGAACACATAATCAGCACCTGCTTTGTCTAATTTATCTATGTTTTTAGATTCTGAAACACAGGCAAGGATGATAATATTTTTATTTAATTCTCTTGCAAGTAAACTGATGAACGCATTGGTAACATCGTTATCTGTTGCTGCAACAATGGTTTTTGCCTCTAACACTCCAGCTTGTTTCAGGATTTCTTCTGAAGTTGCATCTCCTTGTAATGATTGAATGTCATCATCAAAAGCATCTATTTGATGATCGATTGCAATGAACGTAATATGATGTTTCTTTAGTGCAAATGCAATTCTTTTGCCAATAACCCCATATCCACATACGATGACATCGTTCATTTTTCCCCACCTGTTAATTTTGAAAGTGAATCAAGTTGTTTTTTTGTTCCAATTGCTAGAATCGTAGTTCCTTCTAATAATTGTTCATCTGGCGATGGATTAATTAAGAGGTTTCCTTCCTTCCAAACACCTATGATGATGGCTCCGGTTACTGATCGAATCCGGGCTCTTCTGATTTTTAATCCGTTTATTATTGAAGAGGAAAGTATCGCATATTGGCGTATCTCCAAATCGCCGAAATTAGCAAACTTTCCAGAGACTTCGATGTTATAGTCATGACAGGCTCTCCTACCAAGAATGCTTCCTGCAAAAATCCTTGGATTGATAACTGTTGTTGCACCTGCAGCATACAAGGTTTTAGCACTATTTGTTTTTTCAGCAATTGCAATGATGCGGAGGTTTTTTGCTAGATTTTTTGCAGAAAGACAGATAAATGCATTCATTGCATCATTTTTTGCAGCGATTAAGGATAATGCAGATTGTATGTTTGCTTTTTTCAATATGGCATCAGTGGTTGGATCTCCATTGACACAAGGGATGTGGTTACTTTGGAGTTTTTTGATGATTTTTTCATCATCTTCAATGAATGTATATGAAACGTTATGGAGATGTAGTGCGTCGATGACCTCATCGATGATTTCACTATATCCACAGATGATAACGTGATCTTTTTTGGGAAGGGTCAATGGTCTTGGTCTAACCGCAGTTTTAATTCTACGTTCGATCCAAGGGGCCAATATAAGAGGTGTACCTACAAAAAAAATTGAGATTCCAAGGACAACAACAAATGAGGTGAATAATTTTCCAATGATGGAATCAAGCATAGTATCTGATGAATATGATCCAAGAGTCGATAAAGTAATAATTGCCCAAGAAAACGCATCGATGAGTGTTGGAGATTCACCTTCAAGTGTTTTTATATAGATAAATCCAATCATTCCAACTAGTATAACTGATAGAACAACAATGAGAAAAAGTGTTATTCTACCTCGTAATTTTATCATAATCCACCTTCACCGTGATAAGATATTATGAGAATACAGGTTATAAAGATTAAGGGTTTTGTTAGAGGTTATATAAAAGTCGAATACCTGAAAGTATCATATTTATGCCGATTGCTCCAACAAAAAAACCGGTGATTCGTAGAAGTATTCCCATACTTTTGTCAAAAGCTATCCTTAACCGTTTTTGTACGATATGATCTCTTGTGAATTTTAATCCGGCGATGATAAAAAAATTTATCAATAGGATAAATGGCAGTATTACCATATTTACTGCAATGGAATGTTGTTCAGCGGCTATGATTGCTAAAGAAATGGTTCCAGCACCGACCATAAAGGGCATTGCAATTTCAGCGGCTAAGTCATCAAGGCTACCACGGAGCTGAATAAGTGCTTTTTTTCCCTTGACTATATAGAAATAAGCAAATGAGAAGATGACGATTCCTCCGAATATTCGAAATGAGTTAAATTCTATTTGGAAAAGATAAGAAAAAATAAAGTCTCCGGTGAGAACAAAAAAAAGAATGATTACATAGGAGATGATACTTGCTTTTATGAGAACTAAAATAAATTCTTTTTTTTCAAGTTCGTTCATAACTGGTGTTAGATAGAGAAACAAAGCAAATGGATTTATCATGACGATGAAAGAAAGTATCGTTGTTATCATTGTTATCAAAAATCATGCAGTGATTTTAATCTATAAAAAATTTGATGTGATATTCATCATTTGATAAATTAAAAAGATAATTATAAAGTTCCATTGGAAATAAAGGGGTTATGTGCTCACAATTGTTAACTATATAGTTATGATGAATATATCCTGATATGAACAAACAAATTTTTTACGTTTAAGGTCAATGAAAATTAAGACTCATATCATTTTCTTCCATATTTCAATGGTAAATACAAAATATAGAATATACAGATATATTCAATCGATGCGACAATCAATATTAACTCAATAGTCCATCCTTGAAAATAATGCATGGTTGCAAGTAAAAATGTAACAAAGAACGCAATCAGAGCGTAAATAATGATTCGTTGTTTTTTTGTTCGTTGCTCAAACATTATTAAGAAGACAAGAAAATGCTTCATATAAATTTTATCCAAAGAATTTTTTTATAGACCCCATTTGAATAAAAAGAAATCATTGATCTCATTAAAAAAACCAGATCCATTATAAATCCTTTATCATCAAAATAATCTAAGGACTTTTCATTTCAGCAGCTCGTTCTGATAGATCATTACTGATCATTTTTTAAAATGAATTATTATATTATCAGTTGATCCATCTAGAGAAAAATGAGTTGGGAATGAAGGATTTAGGACATAACTAAACCAGTAAACCATTTTTTGTAAATAAATGAAAATAGGTTATCTTTAAGCAGAAACATAAACTATTTTGTACACAAAAGATTTAAATAACCTTTTTAATAAAGGTTTACGTGCTGTCGATGTTGCAGTAATAAATATAGGTGAAAACTATGACTGATGAACTAGCTGATGAAAACGTGATTTTTGTAGGGAACAAGCCTCCAATGAGCTATGTGCTCGCGGTAGTTACGGAATTTAAAAAAGACGATGCAAACGAAGTTGTTATCAAAGCCCGAGGACGGGCAATCAGCCGTGCAGTTGATACTGCTGAAATCGTCCGAAACCGTTTTGTGACAGAGGCAAAAATCAACAAAATTGAAATCGGAACCGAAAGTGTAACAAACGATGAAGGCCGGACACATAACGTTTCCTCAATCGAGATCCACTTAAAAACTGAGTAAACATAAATCTAACGTTGTTAGACCAAACATTAAAAGTCTGGAATATTTTCATTCCTCCCTATTTTTGAAATTTCATATTACAAAGTTCATAATTATAATTTTTTATCTAGAGTTGATTTTACTGCAATAAACGAAATTTTATTAGACAAATTTTATAAACAATTATATATTTATAACTTATAGGTAAGGAGCTAAGTAAATGACCAATACATTCGAAAAACACAAAGATCGAAGAATCAAAGAAATTCACAAGCGTGCCCTCAATTTTCAAAAGAAGAAAAAAAACTAGATTCAATTAAAACAAATCCGTTTTTTTTATGAATTTAACTTTTACCGCCAGGAAGTCCTCTTCCGAAAAAAGGGGGATGAGAGGCGTT
>CAYOTP010000089.1:0-5178 GCA_964406955.1 uncultured Thermoplasmatales archaeon
AGAAAATAAAAAAAAATTATTATTTATTTCAGTTGCAGTTGGATTATTTTTTTTAATCTATTTTATTCCAAACCCGGAAGGATTATCTCAATCAGGTCAAAATGCATTAGCCGTTTTTGCTTTTACCGTGACTTTATGGATTACTCGACCAATCTCTTTTCCTATGATCTTTTTCTTTACAGCTGTTTTACTCGTTGGAACTAGAGTATTAACTCCTCAAGATGCATTTCAGGGAGCTGGTTCAAGTACCATCTTCTTTCTTTTGGGAGCAATCATTCTGGCATTTTCTCTAAGTAAATATGGTTTAGATAAAAGAATAGCGCTTAAATTTCTAAATCGATTTGGATCAAATCCTTCAATGTTCTTATTCGGCACGGTTCTCATAAGCTCATTTTTATCAATGATTATGCCTGCTCATGCAGTAGTAGCTTTACTCATCCCAATTATTCTTAGTATTCTTAGAGCAAGTAAAAAGGAAATGATTGGGACAAATTTTTCTAAAGCAATACTTCTCGCTTTAGCATACAGCTCGTCGATAGGAAGCATGGGTACATTACTTGGTGGTGCACGTAATCCATTGGCTATATCAATATTCTATCAGACCACAGGAGAAACAATAAATTTTCTCGATTGGTTTATTGCTGCAATTCCAATAGTTGGAATCATGACCATTTTAGTTTATCTTATATTAAGTTTATATTATCCCTTGGAAAACGTAGATATGAAGTATTTACAATATTATTTACAAAAGGAGGTAAAAAAGTTGGGGGAAATCTCATTTGATGAAGCTAAAGTATTATTTTTTTTAATATTGGCATTCGTTCTCTGGGTAGTTTTTGGTACAATAATAGGTATGGCTACGGTTGCAGTTTTTATAGCTGGTCTTTTAGGGATAACAAACACGTTGAAATGGGCGGATGTTGAAAATAAACTTCCATGGGGAATTATTTTTTTGTATGCTGGTGCGATTACACTTTCTTTCTCTTTGACCGAAACTGGTGCAAGTTCTTATATTGCTCAGTTCTTAGTCAATTTTGTTTCTACCAATATTTTTCTTACTATTTTAGTCGTTGTCACATTAACCATATTCTTATCAGAAATTATGAGCAACAGTGCGGCAACTGGAACGCTACTTCCCATTACATTGACGATCTTTACAAGTTTGGGTTTTTCAGCAGTAACTGGAATGTATATTGTAGCTCTTCCATCAGCATTTGCACTTATATTTATCATTGGCACCCCAGGATCAGCAATGGTGTATGATACAGGTTTTCTAAAAATTAGAGATTTTTTAAAACCGGGTCTTACATTAAATTTAATAGGAATTGTAATATTTATGACTCTTGGACTTGGATGGTGGAAAATACTTGGTTTATGGTGATTAAAAATGAGTAAAAAAAAAGAAAATATAATAATGATTGCCTGCTATCGAAGACCATACAATACTGAAGGTATTGAAAAAATTAAAAAATTGTTAAATGAAAAAAATCCTAATAAAATAATATTGTTAACCATCGCTGAGAGAAAAAAAACTGGTAGATCGATAAACAGTTATTTAGGCAAAAAAGATGTGAAAAAACTCGAAAATCAATATGAAAAAGATCAAGAAAATCGTTCAAAAAAATATGCAAATGAAATTTTAAAAATAAGTGAATCAATGAATACCCCAACAAAAAAAATCCAAAAAAAAGGGAATATTACTGAAATAATCAAAAACGAATTAGATAACTTCAATCCAGATTTCCTTGTTATACATCATTCTGATAAATCACGAATTGATAAAATGATTACGGGATCAATAGAAGATGAAATAAGTGAAAAATATGGAAATAGTATAGTTGTGGTTTAAATTTAAAAAAGAGACGGATACTTAATTCCTTATTTCGGTGAAACTTTTGAATCTATTTAATAACTAGTAAAATAATTAAAGAGAAAATACTAAGGGTAAAAACCTATATTAATCATCCACTAGCTTCGCAAATTCAGCATAGTTTCTTTTTATCATTTCACAACTCGCACATGGCCCTCTTTTAGCTGGACCGCCAACTAATGTGTCATAATACAGCCAACCCTCAAATAATGATGTTTCTTGTATCGAATTTAAGTATACCTTACATTTTTTATGAATGTATTCAGGGCAATCAAACAATTCCCAACATGAAACAGTATTTTCCCTCTCTCCATCATAATTAGAAATAATTATCACCATCTATACAAGATAATAAAAACAAATAACATTATTTAAATATTAAAATTTTGCATAACAATTGTTAATAATATACTTTTAAAATATTTATTTAGACAAAAAAGAAACCTAGGTTCATTATATCATTTTAAAAATTATGAATCAAAAACTAGAAAAAAATATCCTTATACTGTATTTTTGTAAATGGAATCAAACAGCTCATTTGAGAATTTATTTAAGGGTTTGACTGTTCAAGAATACTTAGATATAAAATGTCAGCAAATTATTTAGATAAACCGTACGATTTATCAATACGATCACTTATGAGAGGATTGATCTTAATATTGTTACCCTTAAGTTCCTATATCCTAGCTATGTTACCTATTATCTTTGGATTTTTTTTCATATACGATCAATTGATTCTTTCTTTTCACGGATTTCTTTTTTATTTCATGTTAAGTATTCTTTTGGTCTTAAGTTTATTTTTATTAATCATTGTTGAATCATTTCTTCCCTGTATCTTCATTAAAATCTTTAAAATCCAAGTGAAACCAGGTGAACATAAGTTACATATTAAGGACAATGGTTTTTTTAACCATATGCTTTTTTTTGCTTTATACCGCCCAGCATTAAATCTTCTCAGTTTACTTCCTTTAATTCCTTTGCGAAGTCGTCTGGTGAAATTAGCAGGATTAACCATCGGAAAAACAAGCCTTCTTGCAGGAACCGAACTCATCGACGAACCTTACGCTGTAACCATTGGTGAACATACGCTCATTGGAGGATTTACTACGATTTATGCCCACATTTCCCATAAAACTTTAAAATTAAAACTTATCACCATAGGAAATAATTGCTTTATTGGTAACAAATCTGTTATTATGCCTGGAGCAATCATTGAAGACAATGTCATTGTTGAACCTGGAACGGTGGTCAAAGAAGAAATGGTATTAAAAAAAGGAAAAACATATGCAGGAAACCCTGCTGAAGAAGTCTTTTAAGTAATCAAAGTAAGGGTTGATTGTATAACCAATCAAAGTCACTTTGATAGAGTTGGCGAATGTCATTAATCTTGAATAATAACATGGCCAATCGTTCCAAACCAAGACCCCATGCTAAAACAGGAGTCTTAATTCCCAATGGTTCAGTTACTTCAGGTCGAAACATTCCACTCCCACCAAGTTCCATCCATTGATTATTCCAATATACTTCAACCTCCATGCTTGGCTCAGTATATGGAAAGTATGCTGGTCGGAAACGAATTTTTTCAAACCCCATCTGTTTATACATTTCAGAAAGAATCCCAATAAGTTGTCGAAATGAGACATCGGGATCATGAATGATTCCTTCTATTTGATAAAATAATGGAAGATGCGTGGAATCAATGTTTTCCTTTCGAAATACTTGCCCTATTGAAAATATCTTAGATGGCGGAGTTGGATGATGATATAAATAACGAATGGTATTTACAGTCGTATGGGTACGTAATAACGTTTTTTCTCCTAAAGATTTTGAAAAAGCATATCTCCATCCATCTGATTTTGTTTCACCACCATTTTCATGAACTGATTTGATAGTATTGACAAGTTGATCATCATCAATAGGAAGACATGAAGGTTCCTTGCAATAAAAGGTATCCTGCATTTCTCTAGCAGGATGATCTTGAGGGATGAATAAGACATCCATATTCCAAAACGCTGATTCAACAAAATTCCCTTCAATTTCAGAAAAACCCATTCGTAACAGAATCGTTCTTATCCTATCGATTAATTGTACTAAGGGGTGAGGTTTTCCACCATGAATACTCGGAGCAAAGGTTGAAACATCATATGGTCTAATAGGTGTGGATTCCCATGTTTTATTTTTAATGACCTCACTAGTGATTTGGGAAATTTCATCAGTAATGGTGATTCCTCGCTGTAACAAATTCCAACCCGCATCAGTCAATTTGATTTCCCCGGTAATAATTTCTTTCTGCTTTAGAATATTACTTCTTTTGATCAAATCAGCATACTTGTTCTCATCAACCTCACTAAATGGGTGTGTAGCTAATTTTTCCAATAACCGTTCTTCATCGGTTATCTGATCAGTAACTGAATATCCTTTTTCGGTTAAGGTAAGAACGGTTTCATTATTTTCCTTTGATATCGTTGCCCATCCTTTCTTTTTAACCCATCCAACTGCAATTGGGATCTCATTGGGAAGTAAAACAGAAGTCATTTCTTTAAGGGAGCCTTTTCCATTTTGAGATTGTAACCATTTAACCACTCGCTTTTCAGGAAGGCCATGGTTGAAAAAATATTCTCCTTCCTTGTCCAAAGCATAAACTGTTTTTACATGTTCTGTTACGGTGGCTAATTTTTTTGATTGTAACCACGATGCAGCATTCATCACCTCAACTTGTTGGGAAAATGATCCCACATCCATCACTTCATCAGGAGAACCAGATCCATTCAATTCTTGTAACGAAAGAAGGACTCTTTTTTCATTCTTTGAAAGCTCTTGAATGATTTTATCTAAATTCATAATACCCAAAATAATGAAAGGTATGTATTAAGATATCGTTTCAAAAATAAGCTAGATTTACTCTATTGATGGGTCATGCTTTTTATGCCGTTTTTCATGTTTTTGTACGACACGTTCAATAGCGTTCACATCACCTAAACCAACAACAGAATCAAATTGTTCCATGAGTTTTTTCACGGTGACATCAGATTTCACTGACATAATCGTGCTCATTTTGATGTCTTCGTCATTGGGTAGTTCAGAGATATCTGTAATATACCGATATGGTTTTGGCCGTCTTTTTTCCATTTCATCCTTTTCAGAATTCCATGCATCATCAGTCTTTTTTTCTTCCATCTCCATTCACATTCACCAAAACAGATATCGGTATTGATGTTTATAATAGTTAACATAAATCGATATTTTTTTATTATGTGAGGAGAGAATGGGGGAAATTGAAGGTGGTGAAGAGAGAAAAATCAGCTCCC
>CAYOTP010000090.1:0-5029 GCA_964406955.1 uncultured Thermoplasmatales archaeon
TTTTCATTTGTATCAGTACATCCACTGAACCCAAGGATAAAAAGTAGAAAGATGACAATTATGGATATGATTTTATTTTTCATGGTTCACTCCCCCTAGTTTTAGTTTGTTTAACGGAATGATTTTTTCTTTTATCTTTTTTACGTTTGAAACAAGGTGTTTTACAAGGTTTTACGTAAGCAGAGATGATTTAGTTTTTGAGAGAATGGATCTATAAAAGAAGAATAGTACGTTATCAGTAATAAAAAAAGAAAAAGAGAAGATGCTAGGGTAATTTCCAATTCGGGCCATCTGATATGCCTTCACCGGCATTTGGATCGGGACCTGGACCATTGTTTTGTCCGTTTGGTGAATCAAATCCACTTCCATCGGAAATTTTATCCCTTGAATTTGGTGCTGGCCCCACTTCATCATTATCAGCATTTATGGGGATTACTCCTGAGATAAACATTGCTGCTATTACTAGCATGATTATTATTTTCTTCCTTTTTTGTTTTTCTATATGATGCTATCCGCTCAACGATATTTCAAATATATTTTAGATATAACACATTTAAGAGAACATTTGTTTTATTTAAGGTAACGAAATTCAAATTTTCAAAATTTTATTACAATAAACTATTAATACTTATTTTATAATAAACTATTAATAATTATTACTTATTCGGATGGAACAGGTATACACAATGGCATATAAATTTACATTCGATCTAACCAAACTCCCAAAAAAATTATTTGATGAAATAAATTGTATCCTTGATAAAAAGATCTTAAAAAAAGATATTTGTCCAATCTCTGAAGATCTTGTTTGTAGATTCAACATTGATTCATTAACTGGTTTATCCCAACAAGACGCAAAAATGCTCATTCAAGATATGATCGAGATGCAATTGAACAATAGATCATTGAAAAAACATTTTTCAGGGAAAAACGATAAAGCATTATTCTTACCTCATTGTTGCAGAAAATACATGGATTCCCAATGTAAAGCAACCTTTAACCCAGAAACATCTTCATATGCATGTACTCATTGTTCTCCTGATTGTATAGTAAGTCAAGCAACAACATATGCAAATAAAAAGGATTATGATGTTTATGTTCTTCCTGGTGCTTCCTGTGTCAGTAAGATACTAGATAACCATTCTTATGGCGGGATCATTGGTATTGCTTGTACTGACGAAATTAAAATGGCTGCAAGATCATTATTAAAAATGAAAATACCAATTCAAACCATTCCATTATTGAAAAATGGATGTTCAAGTACTACCTTTAGCATCACAAACCTCATTGATCTACTAGCAAAATAACATAGCTTATCATTATGATCATTTTGTATCAGAAAGAGTTTAGATCACTTAATCTAATATTGCCAATATGTTATGATTTTGAAAGAAATTTAAAAGTGATTTTGAATGGTAAGTGATTTGTTCAGCAGGTTTCAGATGACAAGTTTCTCAGTTGAGTGGTTAATCGTTCACATTATTCTTATACCAAGATAGGGAAGCTGGTGAAGGATGCTTCTTTTCTTCATCTGGAAGAAGGAGTTGTTACTTATGATTCACCTACCGAGTTTGATGAAATGAAGGGAGGTTAATACGTATGATATATATCGGCAAATGTTAATTTTGACCGATACCGATATATAGGGGTTGATACCTATCGGTATACTATGAAATATGCCGATACCGATATTGTAATTCCTGATTTGCTTCTTAAAAAAATCAAACAGAAAAAGCAACGATTAGATTCATTACGTCCACTTCCCAAAGATGCAGTTAAAAAAATTATTGAAGATATCCGACTACGGCATACGTTTCATTCAGATGCAATTGAGGGAAATACCTTAACGCTTCAAGAGACAAAACTGGTCCTTGAAGAAGGAATTACCATTGGCGGAAAACCGTTAAAGGATCATATCGAAGCAAAAAACGATGCAGAAGCATTTGATTTGATGATGGAACTTGTTCGATCTAAAAAGAGGATCTCTCAAGAGATGATCCAACACATTCATGAGTTTGTGATGAACGGATTGATCAATCATCCTGGACAGTATAGATCACAAAATGTGAAAATTACTGGGGCAAAGAACAGTCCCCCAAGCTATCTAAAAATCGTTAAATTAATGGATGAGTATATTTCCAATATCCAAACACTACACTTGCAACCGATTAAAAAAGCAGCATTTATTCATCATGAGTTCGTACGAATTCATCCCTTCATTGATGGAAACGGACGAGTAGCTAGATTACTAACAAATTTTTATCTTTTGAAAAACGGATTTCCTCCAATAGTGATACAAAAACAAGAAAGAAAAAAATATTACAAAACATTACACAAGGCAGACCTTGGAGATCTTTCGGATTTTGCAACCTTTCTTGCTTCCGTAGTCCATGAATCAATTCAATATTACCTTTCAAGTTTTATTGATGAAGATCGACTTGTACCCTTATCCTCATTATCTAACGAATCATTGTATTCTCAAGAATACCTAAGTCTCAGAGCAAGACAAGGAAAACTTGATGCGGTAAAAATAGATAATATATGGTATTCATCAAAAAGAGCACTCAAAGAGTATAACAAACGTGTTACCAAATGATATTTTAATCTTGATTGTTTTTTGCTCGTTTTTCTTGTGGTCACCAGACACCGTTTGCACGTAATTGACCTAACAGCCTTTGCAAAATTTTAGGGGAAAACCGCCATCCTTTGCACGGTTTGCGGTGAAAGTGGGATGTGGTGGTAGTAATTGATGTGGGAAGGGTTTTGGTGTGTTTTTTTTGTATGGTGAAATGAGTGGTTTTCTTCTGTTGATGTGTCGGTTTTTGGTGTGGGTTTTTATGGGTGTTGGCAGAAAGTCCTCAAACCCATACTACTTAGTCTAACTACGTGCTTTAGTGTTATTTATTATCAGCATTATTGTTTCCGTATGATTTCAACGGTTGGAAAATGATTTTTTATGTTTTTTTAGCCATTTGAACTGTGGATGGTTTTTTAATTGAGGATGCAATGAGTCGTTATATTGAAATGATGAAATGTTTATTGTTTTGTTGGTATGGAATTCATCGATTATTTCGTCGTAGTGATACATTGTAAGATTTTCAATGATTTCATCAGTAAACATGGTTACTTTTTCTCGTACGTTTTGTTCATCGATTCTTTTATTGATCAAATGCTTGATACTACCAGTGGTTTTTCCATGCATCAATCTTTTTTTTGTTTGAAGGATGAGATCAAATGGGATGTTCATCAGCATAGTTTCTATTACGATTAGATCTAAGAATAATCGTTTGTCAAAGTTTTCTTTTGATAGTGAATAGACATCAAAGATGTCTCGCATGTTAAGATAGGTTTTTGATCGTGAGATCATGGTTGCAAATTTATTGGCAAAGAGTTCTTCTTTTTTTGGAGTCATCACGGTTATTCTTTCTTTTGTTGTCAGATGAGAAAATGATTGTATACTATCATTTTTTAGATCTGGAATTCTTCGCATATATCCTGTTTCGATTTTGATATCATCATTTGTTCCCATGTTTGTTGTATATCGTATGTGAAAACGGCATTGGTTGTAATGTGGGTTGATTTTGATCTGTGATGATGTATATCCTAATGAATCAAGGATCCATTTGATTGTTTCATCGATTCGTTCTCTGGTTTCTCCCCAATCTGTCTTGTCGATGTGTCGATAGTTGAAATCTAGGTCTTCTGATAGTCGTGGAAGGTCTAAATAAATAAATAAAATTTATTGCAGTGCCGCCATAAAGTGAGAGTCTTTTAGATAGAAAGCTAGCGTTTTGTATACTTGTTAGAATATCGCATAAGCGTTTCATTTTTTCAATGGTATTAGCCGAATAATCATTTAAGGTCATTGTTAGATGCCTCTGAGTACTTCATTGGTTCCTTTTGGAATGTATAAACCCCATTTTTTATTATATGTGCTTGGTACTGTTCGGTCGATGTAGATGGGAATCCAGTTTTTTTTTGGTGTGAACGATTCTAATTTTTCTGTTTTAATATGATGAAAATAGGGCGATATATTTGAGAGTAATTCAAGGACGTATCCTGTTTTTAATGTTAATGTGGTATTGTTGTAGAAAGATAATACATTTTTTACATCTGAAATCTTTACGTTTTTTAGATTTGCTAGGCTTTTGAGGCATTCTTCCCAGCCGCCACAAAGATCTAATCGATTAAGACATTCGACAAAGGTTCTTGCTGGATCTGTAATGGTGATCTGTTTGTTTTGATAGTGTACTGTTTTCAGATGTATCGATGGAAGGTTGTTGATCACTGGTTGATAGGTGACTTGTTGGAAGTGAAATGAAGGGAATCGTTTCTTTTTTTGAATCAAAACATACATAATGTTAGTTGCTGAATAGGCGGCTCCAAGTAATTCTAATGCGGAGTGATAGCCGAGGCTGTATCCTTGTTTGATTTTATGTGCGAGAAGATAACGGTCAACGTTGAAGGTTTCTTTTTCTTCATCAAGTGGGATTCCGTAGTATAATCCTTTTTTGATCTTTCCGATCTTCTGAGTTTGTTGTAATCTGTAAAGATATTTTCTTTGTAGATATGAAAGATCTTTTTTTCCGAGTATCTTTTTTGAAATGGTCTTTAAATCGTTAGTGTTGACCACGTTTTCTTTGAGTATATGCTTATGAATTTGTTCTGTTTTGTTCATCAATATTCACTGTTCATAATACACGTAATGTTTCCGTTTATGGAATCTTAATGTACGTGATCACATAAATAATTTTTGTAGTAAAATCACTAAATGTTCCAAAATAAGGAATTTATTTTGTCTTGTTAACAATAATTTCTGGTTAAATCAATGGAAAATATAACGGGTATTTACTTAGGATCATTGGTTTGCTTCAATGTTTGTATTGATCAATCATTGAAAATGGAAATTTAAAAAATCTGCTCAAACGAATCTAGTAACGAATGATGAACCGACTTCGTTCATAAGCGTTGCCGGCCATTTTTCATAATGAAAAACTGCTCTGTTTGATAACGGCTACCTGCCATCCTT
>CAYOTP010000091.1:0-4931 GCA_964406955.1 uncultured Thermoplasmatales archaeon
GAAGCTCCTTCCTCAACAGTGCAACCTGTTGCAGTGTAGGGAGGAGTAGTTCACAAGATTTACCAAATAAGGTGAAAAAAATGGATAAATCAACCAACTGTAGGAAATGTCAAAAACAGTTGAATAAAACTGATAGAATGTATAGTATGATTCACAACGGCTACATCTGTTTGGAATGTTATCATGATCAATTCCCAAACCGTCCGCTACATCCTAGGCCCATTCTCATCACAGGAAACCACAATCATGATACGCTTCCAATGTAACCACAATCAAAGAACACATCGTCTTATAGCTAAGTTTTTGAAATGACAGATTGAACAATGGAATATATCTGATGAAAATCTTCATTGCTTTCCTTGTACTTAGCAAATTCAACTAACGAACATACATTGAAACATTGTTTAATCTCCGTATATGGATACTTTTTGTTTTTTAAAAAACGTAAGATATCATCATTAGTTATTTCTTTATTTAATCCATGCTCGTAACTTAAATATAATCGAAGAGATTGCCCTGCTTTTCCATATGCTAACTTATACTTTCCCTGTTTGTATAAGCGTTCTGCTTCAATAAGTAACCGTTTTGCCTCAATTTTATAATCAAATGGTTTTTTAATCCTTGTTCCCAATGAACCTTTTTTATCGTCCAGCTGCCGGTAATATCGATAATACAAAAAAATAATGAAAAATAATGCTATAAGAACGATCGGTAGAATCCAAATCAACGGATGAACATCATTTTGTTTGGATAAAGTGACCTTTTCCAATTCAGCATCAAAAAATTCAGCAGTAATAAGAGCAGTTATATTGTTCTCATCTTCATAGCTTAGTTCCATCGTCGTAATGTTTCCATCCTGTTTGAAAGAAACAGAGGTCCGATTATATCCTTCATCTGATAATTGTTGATGATACGATTGGAATTCTTTACTTTGATTCAACGTTTCAAACATCTCTTTTCTATCTTCGGCAGTTTGTTTTTGATAATCAGTTAATTCACCTTCGTCAATTCTTCCTTGAAAAGATGCGGTTTCCCCTGCTTGATTTTCATAGGTAAAATTAAAACTTCCCGTATCATTGCTTTGTGCATCTAATTGTTTATCCACTAAATCATAACCTTCATCTAGCAAATCCTGATGTATTTGTTCAAAATCTGAATTTTCAAATAAGGATTCTTCAAAATCTTCAGTTAGTTGCCGATTCTCATCAATTTGTTGCTGAATTTGTTCTTTAAGAGCTTGACTGTCCTGGCCCATCTGATTATTTTGTAATTTTTCTTGTGGAGTTTGTGGTTGTTGTTGACTGCTTTGTGATGGTTCTGCATTCGTGATTTTTTCAGAACTGCTTTGCATTGGATCTTGTTGATTGTCCATCTGATTTTGATCAGACACAAAATGAATGATGATACCATTAAGTGAAACCATTCGTGTTTCATCATCTTTGGTAAACGTAAATTCCAAATCAGCTTCCAAAGTCAATGGTTGATCACTTCGTCCAAAACTGATTTGAACCGTGTTGTCATCCTTGGGCACCGTGAACGATTGGGATTGGGAGTTAGTTGAAGAAACCTGACTTCCACCTTGAGAAAATATTTGAGTTACTGTATACGTTAAAAGGCCATCGATGGATTCATCAAACGTATTGTTTATGGTCAATGGAACTATTGCTTGTTGGCCAGTGAGAAAATAATATTCAGATTGATCAACAGAAAACTGGACATCTTCAGCAGAAATTACTGGCATATGAAGTAAAAAAAGGAACAGGATAATAACGACAATCTTTTTCATTGAATAATCCTCCCTTTTCCATAACGAAAGTAAAACTGGACAAGTAAGCAGATGATTGCAACAAGGAAAAACCAGTCTTTGATATTTGTTTCTTCTAGTTCACGCTCAATGTTTTCTCCAATATTTTCATAAATCGAATCCAATGTCTCCACATTCACAGATTTAAAATATTCTCCCCCAGTTTCACTTGCAATCATTTGTAATGTTACTTCATCAAGATCTGCATATACCGGATTACCCCTCCAATCGTATCCAAGAACTACCTTTCCATCTGATCCCATTCCAATAGTATACACTTGTATCTGTTTTAGTATTGCAAATTCAATTGCTTCCTCAGGGGTGATAACCCCAGCATTATTTACTCCATCACTCAGTAAAATCACTACCTTCCTTTTATTTGGAATTGATGAAGCCATTTCAATACCCATAGCAAGACCGTCACCAATGGCGGTTCTTCCCTCTTTTGCAACAATACTGTGAAGTTTTTCAATCACATTTTCTTTATATGGGCTAAGATATGCTGCTGTTGTCGCTGCAGATTCAAATGTTATGATTCCTGTATGATCCTTTAAGTCCAAGGATTGCAGTAACAATTCAGCTGAAGCTTTTGCTGCTTCGATACGGGATGGTTCATAATCTGTTGCTTGCATGCTTCCTGAAATATCGAGTACTAAGACGACATTTACTCCTTCTTTTGTTTGTTCTAAAGGTATATGTGGATTTGCAAGACCAACAATCATAAATGCTAAGGATAACAACGTAAGTAAAAACAATATTTCACCACGTCGACTATGTTTCTTATCTCCTAAAGCCGTTTTAATAAACCCTAAATTACTAAATTTCATCGCCGCTTTCTTTCGCCTCTTCAACATTTGAATGTAAATAACATATAACAGTGGCAACAATACAAAAAAAACAAGAATGAATGGATCCTCAAATCCAGCCATTATCGCATCACCCGGTGTATTCTCATTTTAAAAAACTTTTTCAGTGGAATTTCAAACGCTTCATCAGTAAGGATCTGTACCACATCAACCTTAATCTTTCGTAAAGAATGTACTAATTCCTGTTCATGATGAATTACCTGCATCATGTAGTTATCTCGAAATTTTTCATCAGAAGTATCTACAAGGATTTGTTCACCTGTTTCTTCATCTTCAAGTTCAATTAATCCAATATCTGGAATTTCTTGTTCTCTATGATCAATAATCCGTAATGCAACAACATCTTGTTTATTTCTTAAGATTTTTAAAGCATGAATAAAATTATTATCAAAAAAATCAGAAATGACAAAAACGATACTTCTTTTCTTTATCACTTTGGAAATATATTCCAGGGATCCTTGTAAATCCGTTTTCGTCGATTGAGGTTGAAAACGCACTAGAGTGCTAATTGCTTTTAACACATGTTTTCTCCCTTTACGTGCAGGTATGAACGTTTCAATCTTATCCGTAAATAAAAAAAGGCCGACATTATCATTGTTTTTCAACGCAGCAAACATAAGACTTGCAACAAGTTCAAAAGCCTTTTTTCTCTTGGAAACATTATTTCCAAAACTACTAGATCCAGACAGATCTAAAGCAAAATAGACATGTAAATCCCTCTCTTCAATAAACTCCTTGATATATGGTTCATTAAATCGAGCGGTAACCTTCCAATCAATGGATCTGATATCGTCACCAACTCGATACTCCCGACTTTCTGAAAATTCAATACCTTGCCCTTTGAAAACTGAATGATAATTACCCGTAATGAGACCATCAACTAATTGTTTCGTAGTAATCTCAAGTTTTTTGACTTTACGAATGATTTCTTTTGTTTGATCCATAGTAATCCTCTAGCATTCTCCTCTAAAAAAACCTCTCAAACGATCTAAATTATTCTATGGGATCTTTACCCGGTCAAGAATTTTTTTTATGATTTGATCACTAGATATCTCTTCAGCTTCAGCCTCATACGTCAATAGAATCCTATGGCGGAGAGTCTCATAGGAAATAGCTTGTATATCTTCAGGGATGACATACCCTCGACCATTTATCATTGCATGGGCTTTACCTGCTAGGATTAACCAAAGAGATGCCCTCGGAGAAGCACCATATTCAATATAATCCGCGATATCAAGATCATATGTATTTGGATTTCTTGTTGCATCAACAAGTTCTGAAACATATGTTTTGATGGTGTCATCTGCATATATCTTTTGATTGAAATCTTGAATTTCCAATACGCAATCCCGGCTCATAATTTTTGATGGGTGAGGTTCATTTCCTTCAGTAAATCTATTCATTATTTCAATTTCCTCTAATTTACTGGGATGATTAATCAACACTTTAAATGCAAATCGATCGACTTGAGCTTCAGGTAATTTATACGTCCCCTCCGATTCAATCGGATTCTGAGTCGCCATCACTAAAAATGGTCGATCTAACCGATATGTTTCCCCTTGGATACTCACCTGTTTTTCCTGCATAGCTTCAAGTAAAGCAGATTGGACTTTTGGCGGAGCTCGATTTATTTCATCAGCAAGAACGAAATGGGCAAAAATTGGTCCTTTCAACGTCGTAAATGACAGATCCTTATGATTATAAATCTTAGTTCCGGTGATATCTGCAGGTAACAAATCCGGAGTGAACTGCATTCTAACAAAACTGCAATCGATACATTCAGACAATGTTTGAATCATCAAAGTCTTTGCAAGTCCAGGTACTCCTTCAAGCAACACATGACCCTGAACAATCAATGAAAGAATCATTTTTTCAATAATATCTTCCTGACCAACGATGATTTTTTCAACTTCGTCTCTAAGTTTCTCTAATTTTTTTTTATATTGTTCCGCTTGGTGGTTAAGTTGTTCAATTTCCAGGTTCATTGTCTTTCTCCAATAAATTATTATTCATTATTTGATAATTGTAGAGAAATTCAAAGGCAAGATACCTTATATAAATTTTACTAATTATAAGGAGGAATATTTAAATTCCATAGATGAAATAAATTTTTGAATTTTAAAAAAAGAAATGTAATATATCAATAAACCATCTAACATTATTGATTTTCAAATAAAAAAATCAATACTCTAATTGTCATCAATTTACTCTAAAGTCCCAATTCTTTGGTAATAGGCATTTCTAGCAACTCAATAACCTTT
>CAYOTP010000092.1:0-4736 GCA_964406955.1 uncultured Thermoplasmatales archaeon
ATTTTAAATGAATCAGGTCTTGACCCTGGAATAGATCATATGAGTGCAATGCGTGTGATTCATGAGGTTCAAGAAAAAGGTGGAAAAGTAATCAGCTTTAAATCATCAACTGGTGCACTACCCTCCCATGAAGCAAACACTAATCCCTTTGGATACAAATTTTCATGGTCCCCTAGAGGTGTTTTACTTGCATCAAAAAACCCTTCGAAATGGCTTGAAGATGGAAAAATCAGAGAATACCCTGGTGAAGAACTCTTCGAAAATTATTATATTGATGATATTCCAAACATCGGCAGTTTTGAAAACTATCCAAATAGAAACTCAGTTCCATACAAAGATATCTATGGCTTGAAAGATTCTAAAACAGTATATAGAGGAACGCTTAGAATGACTGGTTGGTGTGAAACAATGAGAAAAATTGTTGCACTAGGATGGTTAAACGATAAACCAGTTGAGGGTTTTAATGGTAAAACATATGGTGATATGACACGGCATTTAATTTCGGCAGAAAAAGATGAAAATTTAGAAGAAAAAACTGCAGAATTTCTAGATTTAAAGGTTTATTCAACAGTTATTAAAAGACTGAAATGGCTAGGGCTTTTTAGTAACGAAAAATTACCACAGGATAGGGATAATCCACTTGATTATATGAACGTTTTAACTCTTGAGAAAATGAAACTAGGAAAAGATGAACGCGATATGATAGTTATGCATCATGAATTTATCGCTGAATACTCAAATAAAAAAGAACATATCACTTCAACCCTAGTAAACTATGGAATACCAAAGGATGATTCAGCTGTTGCAAGAACAGTTGCTTTTCCAGCAGCAATAGCAGTTAGGATGATACTTGAAGGAAAAATCAGTTTAAAAGGTGTTCATATACCAGTTTTATCAGGTATTTATAATCCGATTCTTGATGAACTTGAAGAAATGGATATTAGATTTGATGAGTCAATAAAAACTATTTAAAAATTTATACTCTTTTTTTCTATTTTTAAAATATCCATTCTGTAATTTTTTAATCAAGATTGTTTGGCATTTCCCAAACGTTTTCCTGGAGTATATAAACAATGCCTGATATAACTAGAGATAGAACAATATTAGGGATTGATATTAAATGGAAAAAAAATTTGTAAAACTCACAGGTTTAATTGTCTCAGGTATAATTGTTGTATTAAGCTTTGGTTATGCATTAAACGTGCAACCAGTTGTTTTTGGAAACCCATTTGATTTATTCTTTGATAATGAAAATGAAAATTTTGGTAGTTGTGAAATTGAGACCTTTTCTTCTTATGAAGAATTTATTGATTTTCTAAAAGATAATAACTACAACAAAAATTGTTCTAGTTCTCACTATTGGAATGTTGATGGTTTGAAAGCTCCCCGAACAGTAGATGTAATGCTTGCTAATGCAGAAAAATCAGCTTCAGCCGGGCAATCTGATTCATCTTCCGATGTTGATTTTTCAGAAACAAATATTCAAGTCGAGGGAGTAGATGAACCTGATATTGTAAAAACTGATGGAACATATATCTATCTTCTTTCAAATTCAAAAATTTATATAGTAAAATCTTACCCTGAAAACGGATCAAAGGTTCTATCAACTATCGATTTAGATGATATCTACGTAAGTAATCTATTCTTAAAAAATGATAAATTAATAGTTTTTGGATCACAACCACAGTATCATATTTGTTATGGTTATTATAGGGGTAGATATGAATCAGATACCGATGTAAATATTTATGACATTTCAGATAGAAATAATCCAGAGATAGACCAGGAAATAAAGATTGATGGAAGTTTTATTGATGCTAGGTTAATTGGAAATAATATCTATATAATTACTTCAGAAAATACGTACAATATCTATAGAGAAATCGATGGAAATGAAACAATCTCTATTCCAGAGATATCTATTAACAATGTTTCAAAGAAGATCCCAGTTGAAAGCATTCACTATGTTAATTCATCACAAAAAATAGATTCCTTAACTTACATTGTAGCAGTTGATCTTGAAACAAATGAAGTAAACCAAGAGAGTTTTATGTTCTCTAGTTCTAGTACTTTATATGTATCAAAAAATAACATATATCTAACATATAGCTCATATGAATATTTAGAGCCAGATATTTCTAGAGGGCGAATTTATGGATATAGCAGTACAAAAACTATAATCCATAAGATATCAATAAATGACAACAATATAGAATATATCTCAAAAGGCGAGGTACCGGGTAGCATAATAAATCAATTCTCAATGGATGAACATAATGGTTTTTTTAGAATAGCTACACAAACAAATGATTATTCAAAAGACAAATGTTCAAATGTGTTTGTTTTAAATGATACGCTTAAGGTAGTTGGAAAAATAACCGATATTGCACCAAATGAAAACATGCATAGTGCAAGATTTATGGGAAATAGAGCATATCTTGTAACATTCTTAAACATTGATCCATTTTTTGTAATTGATTTATCAGATCCATATAATCCAGAGATCCTCGGAGAACTAAAGATACCTGGTTACTCAGATTACCTGCATCCATATGATGAAAATTATGTAATTGGAATAGGTAAGGATTCAGATGCAAGTATCGATTCAGATAAGATTCATTCAGATAATGCAGTATTTTATACAGCAATACTTGGAGTAAAAATTGCCTTATTTGATGTAACAGACCCAGAAAATCCAAAAGAAGTATCAAAAGTAGTAATTGGGGATAGAGGATCAAATACGCCTGTATTACACAATCATAAAGCTTTACTTTTTGACCGTGAAAAAGAACTATTTGTGATACCTGTAAGTGAAGTAGAAAGGGATGAAGATACAGACGATATTGTAGATAGTTTTCAAGGAGCATATGTTTATAATCTTAATTCTAAAGATGGTTTTGAATATCGCGGAAAAATTTCACATGAAGATAATGAAAAATCTAGCAATAGATATAGATATTATGATTATTATTCTAGTTTTTCACAAATAAAAAGATCACTATTCATAGAAGATACGCTCTACACAATTTCTGATTCAATGATAAAGATGAATGATCTAAGAGACTTGGACGAACTTAATACAATCGCCCTGAGCTAAAATATGAAATGTAGAGAGAATAATAAAAAAAATGCATCCCACTTTTTTTACTTCTCCCTCACATTTCTCTCTACATTTTTTCTTTAAAAATTAATACTTTTTGAATCTTATTCAAATAATTCACCGATACCATTTTATAAATGCTTTTGATACCACTCAATCAAGAACGGGTATTGTTTTTATTATATAGGAGTTGTTTGGATGACTGTTGAACCAACAAATGTACATAGAACATTAGGAAAATATATGATTGTAGATGGTTTTGATTTTGTTGTAGATATCAAAAAAAGTAAAGGGACTAGAATTTATGATTCAAGACATAGTAGATATATTTTAGATGGTTTTTCTTTTTTTGCTTCAGCGCCTCTTGGTTGTAATCATCCAGAGATGAGAACTTCCGAGTTTATCAAAAAGATCGGTGAAATAGCATTAAATAAAACCACAAATTCTGATTGTTACACTGTTGAAATGGCTGATTTTATTGATACATTCGGTAAAATTGCTGTTCCAGATTATTTCAAACATCTATTTTTTATAAGTGGAGGATCACTTGCTGTTGAAAATGGACTTAAAACTGCTTTCGATTGGAAAGTACGAAAAAATATAAATGCGGGTAAAAGTGAAAAATTAGGTTCTAAAGTCATTCATTTTAAAGAGGCTTTTCACGGAAGAACTGGTTACACTCTTCCAATGACTAACACCTTTAATTTAAACAAGACAAAATATTTTCCGATTTTTAATTGGCCGAGGATTACTAACCCAAAAATCAATTTTCCATTAAATCCTGAGAATCTAAAAGAAGTTAAAGAAAAAGAGGAAAAAGCAGTATCTGAAATAAAAGATGCTTTTTCAAAAAATAAAGATGATATTGCTGCATTAATAATTGAACCAATTCAAGGAGAAGGCGGAGATAATCATTTTCGCAATGATTTTTTCAAAGAACTGAGAAGATTATGTGATGAAAATGATTGTATGTTTATGGTCGATGAAGTACAAAGCGGGATGGGTCTTACTGGTAAAATGTGGGCTCATGAACATTTTGATTTTAAACCAGATATCTTAGCATTTGGTAAAAAATCACAAGTTTGCGGTATTATGGTCGGTGAAAAAGTTGATGAGATAAAGGATAATGTTTTCACTGTTCCTAGTAGACTTAACTCCACATGGGGTGGAAACATTGTTGATATGTTCCGCTGCCAAAAATATTTAGAGATTATTAAAAAAGATAAATTAGTCAAAAATGCAAAGATTCAGGGAAAAAGACTTCTTGAATCATTAGAGGAACTATCAGAAAAATATCCTGAAAAAATCCATAATGCTCGTGGCAGAGGCCTTATGTGTGCATTTGATTGTAAAACTCCAGAAAAAAGAGATGAACTTTTAAAGATTATTTACAAAAATGGGGCAATTTTAGTAGGCTGTGGATCAAATACTATCAGATTTAGACCGCCTTTAGTCATTGATTCTCAAGAAGTTGATGAATTGTCAGATATTATTGATAAGAGTCTTAAATTGTTCTAAACTTTAATTTTTTTATTTTTTTATTCTTTTTTTAGCAAAATGATAGAAATATTTATAAGCAAAGAAATATATAAGTTTAATATATAAGTGATGAAATAATTTAGTGAGGTATACAAAA
>CAYOTP010000093.1:0-4730 GCA_964406955.1 uncultured Thermoplasmatales archaeon
GATTTGCATCAAAAACAGCATCCATAAGAATCTTGAATTTAGTATCAAACTCACTTCCCCCACCAGATCGTAAGATTTGATTACAAAGACTATGAAACGTTTTCACCGTGATACTATTCAACCAAGCATATTTTTTAATATACTCCCTTCTCTTTTTATTCTTTTCTTTACGAGTAAGATTCTTATTTGAAATGATTTGTTTATACGTTCCATCAGTATCAGCCATTAAAATAAGCCGGTCCATCATTTCATTCGCTGCATTTCTAGTAAAAGTAATCGCAAGGATATGTTTTGGTGAAACCTGTTTTTCAGCGATAAGATACATAACCTTTTGAATCAACGTTTTCGTTTTCCCCGATCCCGCCCCAGCAAGAACAAGCACTCGTTTATTTTCATCAAGAACTGCCCTGCGTTGTTTCTCATTCAACTCAGCAATAACCGGACTATCAACATCAATAACCGTGTTATTTTCATTTATAACTACATCTTTATCCTCAGTATTCTTAGTTCCAGTAACTGCATTCTTAATCCGCTCCCACATATGAAACAAACAAATCATAACTAAAGAAGCATTATAAAGTCTCTGATAATGGTTGGAAAATACTTTCACCTATCCATTGATCCATAATATAAGGAGAAAACACAGTTCAATCTTTTGATTATGATGATATGGGAAAAAATAAGTAAAAACTATATTTTTCTTACTGCTGAAGGATTCACGTTTCAACCAGAATCAAGCTGTATAAAACCTGATATTGAGAATGTGCAAGTGATTGGTTTTGCTAATGGGTATGATGCACAAGATGCTTTTAACCAGCTACTTCAAAGAAATCCGTATCTACATGAAACAAGATTTAATGAGATTTTTAGTATGCAACTAGCTGAATCTAAGAAAAAAACCTATTTTTGTCTAAAAAATAAAGTGTGAAATCCTATGACAACAATCAATATGGGTGAAGGATATTTTTTGAAAGCAAGTACAGGACAAATTGGATCATTTCAAATCGTTAGCATTGACTGGGCTCATCCCAATTATGGGTATTTTACTGATGCGATGCTCTGGTTTAAATCACCACATACGATGAATTGGAAAGCAGTTCCAATTGTGAATTGGACTGAAAAATATGAAAATGTTGATTTGTTTTTAGAGGATTTTCCAGAGTTGGAAGGTTTTTTTGAACAAACGATTTAATCGAAAATTAGTAATAAGAAATTTATAATGTCAATTATAATGGCAATTCCAAAATATAATCAACTTTTCAATCCAACTTTGAAAGCTCTTAAAAATTTGGGTGGTAGTGCTACAAACGAAGAACTTGTTGAAGCTGTTCTTTCCATTATTCAATTGAGCGAAAAAGATAGTAACAAGCCTCATTTAGGGAGTGAAACACAAACCGAGTTTGAGTATCGACTCGCTTGGGCAAAAACCTATTTGAAAAAATATGGGTTGATAACTAATTCAAAACGTGCCATTTGGGCGTTAACTCAAAAAGGTAAAGAAATTGATCAGGTCGATCCAAAAGAAGTGCAAAAATATGTGAGAATGGCACAAAAAGATAAAGGTGAAATTGAAAAGTCATCGAAGAGAAGATCTCTATCTGATGATGCGTTAATTGAGCCGTGGAGGGAAAAAGCGTTAGGTATTATAAAGCAAATAGATCCTTCTTCATTTGAGCGGTTATGTCAAAGATTGCTCAGAGAATCTGGTTTTGTTGAGGTTCATGTTACTGGGAAAGCAGGAGATGGAGGAATTGATGGCCATGGAGTAATTAGATTGCAGCTTATTAGTTTTCGAGTTGTATTTCAAGCTAAAAGGTATTCTAACGCAGTTTCAGCAAATATTGTTAGAGATTTTCGTGGAGCAATGAGTGGAAGGGCTGAAAAAGGATTAATTATTACCACAGGTCGCTTTACACGAGAGGCAGAAAAAGAAGCAAAAAGAGATGGAACGCCGATGATTGATCTTATTGATGGAGATCGTCTAATTGATATTTTGTGTGATTTAGAATTGGGTATAGAAAAAATAACTGAATATAAGATAGACGAAGAGTGGTTTAATTCAATTTGAATTTTTTTTCAATTTCGTCTAATTTATGTGCGTTTTCATGAAACTTTGCAACGATTTCATAATCGAAGAATTTAACTCTATCATATATTGATTTGAACGCATCTCTCTTAATTTTATCTTGAAATTCCTTTTTACGATTTTTTGAACTAACGATTGTAAATGAAATGTTAAAATCTTGACATTCTGTAAATTTTAAAAGAGAATTATTGAAATTGGTTGTATGTTCAATTTCAAAAGCATTAGTTGGGAACCCTCGTTGGTTTATCCAAAGTATATCTATTGTTGAGAAATATCTTAAAACGTTTTCATATGTAAATCTTGGTAATTCGTTTATTTTCGTAATACTTTTTAGTTTCTTCTCCAGGAAATATTTGTTTTTATCTTGTTGTGGTACATAAGTATCATAACCCTTTATGTTTCCGATTTCTACAATTAAACCTTGGTAGAAGCTATGCGTGAATGTCTCGAGATTTTGTTTATCTTCTTTATGTGGTTCATCAACTTTGGATAGATTGAATTTTTCTTCAATTTTATTTTTTTCTGATTTTAATGCCCAAAGACCTGGTTTAATTTTAAAAAAATATTTTGAATCCTGAACTATTCGTCTAATTGAAGCATATGGAGTTTTTGAGTTCCAACTGACTTTAGGAATATCAAAAACATGCTGGTAAAGATACGCGAGTGTTGCATATCCTCCATTTTCAGTCATAACCTTTATGACTGCTTCCCTTTGATTCATCTGTTAATCACCATGTTTTTTGTGTATTTATATCAGTTCGATAAATCAATTTTTTTTTAATCGAAACTGAAAGTTTCAGGTAAATAAGGTCGGAGTTTAATGGGCATGATGTCATCTAGATTTTCAATATCCTTATCACCAAGTTCAATCAAGTTTTTCTTATATTTTCGATAAAATGATTTCTTTATTTCTTTTCTTTTATTGTATTTTAATTCGTCTAAACCCCAAAATTCAATCCATACTTTTTGTCCAATTGGGATAAAAAAATCGCTATATACTTCTTCTTCAATTGGCACTCTCCTTTCATAGGCGTGAACGATACCTTTGTGATATAACCAATTATCAATTAACTGTTCGGCTCTTGATCTTACTTTATGGCCATCTTCCGTTCGAATATTTGCAGGAAATTTCGCTCGAAAATCTTTTTCTTCAGTTTCCCCTGAAGATGCTTTATATGATGAAGATTGTTTCTCTTGATTTTTTTTATACACCAACCAACAATCGTAGCATCTGTCACCTGGGTTTTTATTCCATTTTCCACAATCGATACATTTTGAAATTTTACCCTGTTCTTTCAGTTTGTTACATTCTTTACATAAGAGGTAATACCCTGCGGGTTTTCCACAAATTTGGCATGCCATCAATTTATGATATACTATAATGGAATAAAAAATTTCTTGAATATTTATGTCTTTTAAAAATTGATTTTAATACATTTTTCACAATAATTTAGAATGATAAAAAGTTTTGTTCGCAATTAATTTATACTTCTAACAGTTTTTGGAATATTATGAGTTTTTCACTTAATGAACTTACTGTGATTTTAAATAATCTCCACGTTGATAAGAACAAGAACTATTACACGTGTGGTCTTGCGCCTCATAAACCAATTCTTTTATTATCCATTCTTCTTCTTAGTGAGAACGATCGAGTTGATCTAGAGAACATTACTATTGATCTGTATCTACGTGAAACATGGAGTGAACTATGGAGTTGCCTTGATTATCCACATCCAGGACCGATCTATTTACCCTTTTTTCATATGAAAAGCGATGGATTCTGGCATATTGAATATAATGAAAAAGCAGATCATGGTCAACCAAAATCCGTCAAACAAATAAACAAAAGGATCAAAAGAGTATATCTAGATCCATCAGTAATTTCATTTTTTAACGATGAACAAATTCGAAAAGAACTCATCAATACACTCCTTAATGCGGGTTATTTTTCTGCTCAGGAGATAGCGAATCTTACTCAAAAGATCAAAGACATCGATGAAAGCTTTGTTTACCAAGAAAAACTGCAGCGGCTTGTTGATAATGAATTCCGGGAAAGGCCAACCATTGATCATTATGGATTACCTCCATCTCGAGATCCAGCGTTTCGACGGTTGGTGCTAGGAGCGTATGATGAAACCTGTGCGATATGTCAAATGAAACTAGAAAACTCACTAGGAATATCAATCATTGATGCAGCTCACATCCTCCCTTTCTCACAATTCCACAATGACGACGTCCGAAACGGCTTATCACTTTGTAAACTGCATCACTGGTTATTCGACCACGGCCTGATCACCGTTGATACCGATTATACCATCCAAGTCTCTAAAAAGATCGATTACGAATACCCAAAGAAACTCGTAAGCACCTTTCACAACAAACAAATACTCTTTCCAAAACAAGAAAAGAACCTTCCCTCAACAATTGCTCTTTCTTGGCATAAGAACAATGTGTTCGATTGATGTTGGTCCTTTTAGTGATGTAATGATTTTACCACTCATAAGCCAATCACGTGCAAAGACTGTCAGCTAGCAGCCATCCATCGCGTGCAAAATCCGTTAGTTCAAAGATTGCAAACCACATACCAATCAACAGAAGAAAATAACACTTACCATCTACCACAAAAAACACCATTGACTCAACC
>CAYOTP010000094.1:0-4631 GCA_964406955.1 uncultured Thermoplasmatales archaeon
TTCGGTCAAGTTTTAATGATTTGTTTTACCGAACTGTTCCCCAAGAATCAACACCAGAATCTGAAACTGCTCTGATGCCTCCGGTTGCTGATGTCGTTGATCATGGCGATGAATTTGAAATGAACGTTGAACTACCTGGTGTATCAAAAGATGATATCAACATAGAGGTTACTCCATATAATATCCAAGTATCAGCTAAAAAGGGAGAAAAACAAGAAAAAAAAGGTAAGAATTGGTTGAGAAAAGAACGAAGCAATCTCAGTTATTATCGTAATTTTGATTTACCTGATGAAATAAAATCAGATAATGTTGAAGCTGAAATGAACGATGGCATATTGTCTGTCACTATGCCAAAGGAAAATCCAACTCCTTCATATGAAACAAAAAAAGTAAAAGTAAAATAAAAACCCATTTCTTTCTTTTTTACTTTTAATTAAATCCATATTAAAAAAATTATGATTCTGAGATTTGTAGGTGAATTACATAAAAGGAAATAAATTACATCAAAATCAACCTAATTACTTATTTGAAAAACTGAATGAACGTGAAGATTTGTTGAAGAATAATCAGCGCGTTATTCTTTTTTTGGATTATGATGGAACACTCGTTGACTTCAAAAATCATCCGTCAATGGTACATACTTCTTCGAATCTATTACATGTTTTAAACAGATTAGTATCTATAGAAAGTATTGAAGTTGTTATTATCACAGGAAGATCCCTGAGCCAAATAAAATCTCAATTACCGTTGAGAGGATTACATTTTGCAGCAAACCATGGATTGATCATAGAATTAGCAAATGGAAAAACCCAAATAGTGAAAGAGGCGAAAAAAATCAAACCACAATTAAAAAAAATAAAAAAAGAAGCAATTGCCTTGTCTTCTAAACAGGAAAATATCTTTGTTGAGGATAAAACTTATTCTTTAGCTTTTCATTATCGGGCTGCACCGAAAGAAAAGGTATCCTCACTGAAAAACAAATTTATCAAAATTGTATCAAAAAATGATGATGATAACTTGATTGATCTCATTGAAGGAGATGAGGTCATTGAAGCACGTCCTAAAAGGTGGAATAAAGCAAATGCAGTAAAATTTTTCCTTGATACGTTTGATCAAGATATTTCCTGTTTTCCAATTTATATCGGTGATGATACCACCGATGAAGATGCATTTCAATTCTTCAATAATGAGGAATTAACAATTTATGTAAAAAATGACTCATCTCTTCAAAGTGATGCATCATACTGGGTAAAAAATCCTAATGAAGTTCTTGGATTTCTCAATGAATTAGAACGTAGTATTTCGTCTACGAAACAAAATTCTTTCGTTAATTACAAACATGAAAAAAAGGTGAGTGATTAGATGAATGTTCTTCCTATTATATCATTAGATAAATATAAATACGCAGTGGGACCTGAACTTTTAGAAATCATAAGAGATGAAGCATCTGAGTTATCAGAATACTCCGTCGCTCAACTCAATTCAACATATCAGGGGGGTGGAGTCGCTGAAATTCTGAATAGTCTCATCATTCTTCTTAACGATGTTGGCATTAAAACAGATTGGAGGATTCTTCATGGAGACATTGATTTTTTTACGATTACAAAAAAATTTCATAATGCATTACAGGGAGAAAAAATAAATTTTTCCAGGAAAAAGAAGGAACTTTATTTTATCAATAATGTTAACAATGCAATTTTTACTCATATCAACCATGATTTTGTTGTGGTTCATGATCCTCAACCACTGCCAATTATTATGTGCTACGAAAAAAACCAGCCATGGATTTGGCGTTGTCACATTGACATTACTTCTCCGCATAAACCACTCTGGAAATATCTTAAGACCTTTATTTCACAGTATGATGTAATGGTAACTTCCATGGAGGAATTCATGGATAAAGATGCAAAGACAAGTATTCCTCAGAGAATAATAAAACCATCAATAGATCCATTAAATATTAAAAATAAACAAATTTCTCAGGAAACGATTGATAAATATTTAAAAAAATCGGGTATAGAACCTAACAAACCGATCATTAGTCAGATTTCTCGATTTGATAAATGGAAAGATCCGGAAGGAATGATTCAAATTTTTGATATTGTACGAAAAAAAGTTGATTGCCAACTTCTACTTGTTGGATCAATGGCCACTGATGATCCGGAAGGTCAAGAAGTATTTGAAAAAATAGAAAAAAGAATTGAAAACAAAAAAGATATTCATCTTATCATTGACGCTCCAGATATTGTGGTAAATGCAATACAACGAGAATCATCTGTTGTTGTTCAAAAATCGTTAAAAGAAGGATTTGCAATCACGGTAAGTGAAGCCTTGTGGAAGGAAACTCCTGTGGTTGCGTCTAAAATTGGGGGAATTCCTTCTCAAGTCATCCATGGAAAAACTGGTTTTTTGGAGAATCCAACTGATTATCAAGGATTTGCTGAAAAAATACTTTATCTATTGAATAATCCGAAAAAAGCAAAAGAAATAGGTAAAAACGGTAAAGAACATATTAGAAATAATTTTTTGATCACCCGACATTTATTAGATTATATACGATTATTCAAAGACTTGCAGCAAAATAAAAAGAATAATGAGAAATAACATAACAAGTTATTTTTCCATTTTAGTGTTCATTTTTACATCCTGTTCAAAGATTACAATTTCTTTAACCGATTTACAGTGAGAAGTTGGAAAAATATAACCTTCCCTATTCATTAAGGAATCCGGTTTAATGATTTCATTTTTACGAAACGGTTTCACTTTAATTGAAGTAATCTTGTTTGAAGTATCATTAATCACGTAATCTTTTATTCTTCCTAATGGTGTTCCTTCTTTGGTCATCACTATTTTTCCTAGCAGTTGGTTGTCTTTTTTTTCCATAATCAAAGACCTTAAATTCTCTATCTAACAAAAATCTTATTTTATTTAATCTTACCTTCAATTTGGATGAAAATTACTTAAGAAAAATTTATTTCAATCATAAATAAATGAAATAGAAATCATTTATCAGCATAGAGAAAAAAATCCTCTAATAATTTTTAATTCAACAATTCAATTGACAACTACGGTGTAAATTATTTGAAACAATTAGGATTTTTAAAATTAAAAACAATTTCTGCGTATATTTCAATTATCTTTAAGTTACTACTTAATATCATTAGTTTTCTTGTTTTGATACAGGTGATATAATTAGTCGAAAAAAGAAAATAATAATAAATTCAGCTCTGGTCTCATTATTAATTAGTATTGGTCTATTATTAACCGGGTGTGTAACAGAAGACGAAACGGTAGGAAACTTGGAATTAATGGGTTATGACCATGAAGAATCATATATTACAGGTAACTTATCAAGTGAAATTACGTTTTATGTTTCTAATACTGGTGAACAACCTATCGACAATTCAATGTTAGATGTTCAGGTAAAGAATCAGAATGGAACAGTTATTTATGATGAAAGACTGAAAATTTCAGAAACTATCGGTGTAGGAGAAAATAAAACAGTATCAACAATAGTTATTTATGATAAAAATAGTATGGAATTAAATATCAATCTTAATATCATTTGGAATGATAAAGTAAACAGTTATTCTGAAACTTTGTATCTTGAAGATATCACATCTGACGTAGAACTAAGATCTATCTCTCATGAAGAACATTTGATATCTGAGAATTTGTTTACCAGTACAGTAACTTTCAATGCTACAAATACTGGTCAAGAACCAGCACATAATGTCATCTTAGATGTTAAAGCAATAGATCAAGATAATAATGTGAAATATGATAATGAGACAATAATAGCTGATTCTTTGGGTTATATGGAGAACGCATCTGAAGAGATAATGATAAACTATAATCTTATTGACGATTATTTACTCTTGGAAATAACAATAAATTGGAATGAAGGAAAAAGAGAGTATGATGAATTGATTAATTTGGAAATTTTCGGATAAACATCAGTTTATCTGAATTTAATCTAATATTTACCTAAAATTTAGTTATCCTCTTATATTTTTTCCATTCTTTTGTTTGATGATATCATGGAGGTGGCTTGTCCATTGTTTGACGTCAATGAAAGAATTCCTGAAAAATATACGTGTGATGGAACGGATATTAATCAACCATTAGGAATTAACGGTATTGCACAAAACACTAGGAGCCTAGCCTTAATTGTTGACGATCCAGATGTTCGAAATGGGACATTCACCCATTGGTTGGTTTACAATATTCCTCCAAAGAGCAAAATCAAAGAAGATAGCAAATCAGGCGTCCAAGGATTAAATGATTTTCATAAAAATATTTATCAAGATCCCTGCCCACAGTCTGTGAACCATCAGTATTTCTTCAAAGTATATGCATTAGATGATATACTACCACCATCCGAGGGGGGTGGGATCTCGAGAAAAGGTCATTTCTGAAATGCAAGATCATATCATTGAATCTTGTAATACAATAATGGTCTGATATAGTAATAAAACCATATAGGAGGTGATTTGAAAATGGCAGTTTATAAAGTAATTAATGTAGTAGGCGAATCAAAAAAAGATTTTTCAGATGCAGTTCAAAACGCGATCAACGAAGCGATAAAAACCATTAACAACATTCGGTATGCAGAAATTGAACGGTTCACT
>CAYOTP010000095.1:0-4410 GCA_964406955.1 uncultured Thermoplasmatales archaeon
CATTTTTTTGATTCATCTCTCACCTCACCATCCTTCCACTCCCTCCCTCATTCTCACCAATAGCATTACCACTCAAAACAACCTTTGAACAACACTCAAAGGACAAAGCTAATATCAGAATTTTCTTGGAATGATCCCCAAAAGAACCTTTTCCGCCAAATACTCAATATACTGTTTTTCTTCCTTAGAACCTGGTTCCAACATCTCTTTAATCTCCTAACCGGAAGCTTTTCAAACAAGCTTCATTGAATCTACCGAAAAATGAAACAGAAGATAACTTGGCACCATCTAAGGTGTCTTAACCTTAGGAGGAGATCCTTTATTAGTACTACCTATCCCCTATCTATTGGACAAGTGCTTTTCAGCAATCCATAGTGAAATGGAATTCATAGGGTTTACCACGACCCGATTCAGCATAATCAATCAGTACAATCGTGTCAAAGACATCTCTGAACCCATGTCCGCATCGATCACATTTCATATGGATTCTTCCACATACCCTCTCTAACATTTATTCGATATGACAATAATACGTAATGCAATACAACTATAAAATAATAACCATTTTTTATAAAATCAAAATATATTTCATTAAAAAAATCAAGAGAGAAGAGAGGGAGGTAGGTAGATAAAGGGGGGGCAAAGGCCAGACAGACAAGGAGGTGTAAGAGAGGAGAGGGAAATTTTTAGAGGGGCATGAAATGAAGGGAACCATTAACTCAAGAGGTTTCCTACCTCACCACATATATCCTTTAATGTCTATCCTATTTAAAGACAAGCTGGCAAAATAACAATTTTAAAAAAGTTCCATAAAAAATCAAAACAATTTAATATCAGATAAAACTTCAACCGAATAACCTAAAATTTAAAAAAAATGGTGGAAGGAAACAGTGATAAAACTAGACTTACACGTCCATAGCATGTACTCAGATGATGGTATTGGTAGCCCCAAAGAAATCATGAAATCCCTTCAACAAAAAAAACTACAAGGCTTTGCGCTCACTGACCACAATACGATAGATGGTGCAATCAAAGCAGCCAATAACCTAAGCACAAAAGAATTCATCATCATCCCCGGAATTGAAATCTCCACAAAGGATGGTCATCTCATCGGTTTAAATATAAATTCATTAGTTCCAAAAGGATTGCCCCTTGAAGAAACTGTTGAAAAAATAATTGATGCAGGAGGAATACCAATTGTTCCCCACCTCTATCGGAAAATGTCCGGGATCAAAAAAGAAAAACTTTATTCAATTAAAAAACACATTGATGCCATAGAAGTATACAACAGCTGTAGTCAGCCGAGGACAAATATAAAAACGAGTTGTGTGGCCAAATCCTTAGGACTTGGTGGCACTGGTGGAAGTGACTCACATATGCCTTGTTATGCAGGTTATGCATATACGACCATAGATTCAACAAATCTTGCTAAGGATGCAATTATCGAAGAAATAAAAAACCATAACACATGGGGTACCGGTTCACCTCTTCCTTTAGCCTATCGGCAAGAAAGAATGATCCGGTCCATCAATCAATTCTTCCAACGAGGGTTAAAAAGAATTTAAAAAAAGAGAAAAAAAAAATTAGGAAAACTTATCGTCAAATGCACCATCATCGATTGATTTTTGGATTTCAGCAGGATCTTTACCCTCAACCCTTACACCAATCGACACGCAAGTTCCGACGATTTCCTTGGTTTTTTGTTTCAATGTTTTTCCAAGCAGATTATCATGTTTCATCCGGGCGATCTTAACGGCCTGATCAATACTAATTGACCCGATCTTATGAGTTCCCGCAGCTCCAGATCCCTTTTCAACACCAACCTCGTTAAGAATCAGTGATGCTGCAGGTGGCGTTCCCACCGTAACATCAAATTTTTTTGTTTTTGGATCAATAATAACTTTTACCGGTACTTTCATACCATCAAAATCTTTCGTTTTATCATTAATAGTGTTAATAATCTCCATGATATTGACCCCCAGTGGGCCAAGCGCAGGACCAAGAGGTGGACCTGCTGATGCTTTTCCTCCTTCAACTAATGCTTCAACTGTCTCTGCCATGTTTGTTTATTCCTCCTTTTTTTCTTCATCTTTTCGTTTTACAACGCGTACTTGTTCACCGCGAACAGTAATCGGTATGGGAACAACGGATTCAAATAACTCAACCGTGATTTCTTCTTTTGCATCATCAATATGGGTAACCTTTGCCGTTTCTCCTCTAAAAGGACCCGCGACCATCTCAACGACATCACCCTCAGTTATTTTTGCTACAGCAGAAGTGGGAACAAGAAAATGTTCAATCTGATCAACAGGGATATCACCATCTAACATCGAACGAGCGTATGAAATGGTTTTAACAACATCCTTTAATCGCTCCTTATCGTATCCTTCTACAAAAATATAACCTCGAAGCTCAGGAGTGACAAGAATGGATGCGATATCCAAATCAGAAACCTTCGATCGACTCCTCAACAAATCAGCAGTATTTTGCTCTTTACCAACCTGGGTCTTAATTGAAAAAATCTTTGTCATTATCTCTTCTACATCATCATCTGCCATACTTGGACCTCATCTACATCAAACCAAGAATTTCACCAATCCAGGGTGCTACTTGTGTGGAAAGAAGGTAAATCACAAATCCCATTACACCGATGATAAGTATTCCTAGACCGGTAATCTTTGATGTCTTTGCAAATTCCTCATCTGTAGGATTCCGAGCCATTTTCAGCACTCGACCATATTTTCCTTTACCGATTCGCTTTTGTCGTGCTTCAAGATCATGTTGAAGATCCCAAGCTTTATCTATGAATTTTTTTTGATTTGTTGTCGATGACACGAAAGGACACCTCTCTTATAACACAAGGTCAAACAACTAACTATATTTAAAGAATGTGGAAGAAAATAAAAAAAGCAACGAGAAAAACACAGATAGTACCACAAGATTCCAAATAACCTATAATTGCTTTTTGTCAAAGAAAAATAAAGAAAAAGTGGCTTGATGGTATCATGCCACAACATCGATGCCGAATTCTCTGTTCTCCATTTTACGATGAGCTGGACCAAGGATCTGCTTTGATTTTACGCCAGTAATTACAAGCATTGCCCGAAGGTTCTTTTTAAGACTTGGATCAACAGTAGTACCCCAAATAATTCGTGCATTCGGATCAACGCGAGAATAAATCTCCTCAACCACCCGTTCAGCTTCACTGATCGTCATATCCTCACCACCAGTAACATTAACCAATGCACCAGATGCTTCTGATATATCAACCTCTAACAATGGTGAGTTCAATGCTTCAACAACCGCATTTACCGCTTTATTATCGCCCTCTGCCTCCCCAAGACCAATCATAGCGACACCTCCTCGTTTCATCACGGTTTTCAAATCCGCAAAATCAAGGTTAACAAGTCCAGGTTTCGTTATCATCTCAGTTATTCCTTTGATCGAACGCATTAGGACTTCATCAGCAACTTTGAACGCAGCATTCAATGAAAGGTTAGGAACCACATCAAGGAGTTTATCATTTGGAATGACAATAACAGTATCACATACATTCCGCAGTCGTTTTAACCCTGCCTCAGCATTTTCCATGCGAATCAAACCCTCCACACTAAATGGAAGAGTAACCACACCAATGGTCAATGCACCGGACTCTTTTGCTATTTGAGCAATAACCGGCGCTGAACCAGTCCCTGTGCCACCACCAAGACCACAGGTGACAAAAACCATGTCCGCATGACCCATTGATTCACGAACATCTTGCTCACTTTCCTTTGCTGCCTCTTCCCCTATTTTTGGCACAGATCCAGCACCCAATCCTTTCGTTAGATGACGACCTATCAATACTTTATGAGGTGCTGTCGTTTGCAATAAATGTTGAGCATCAGTATTTAATGCTATCAGATCTACATCAGTGATATTTCCATTGAAACATCGACTAATCGTATTTGTTCCTGCACCACCACAACCCACCACTTTTATTGTTGTGGTAAGACCCTTTAACACCTCTTCCAATTCCTGATTTATCGCACTTTTTGTATAAGAATTATCTTTGGAATCTTCAGTTGGTTTTTGATCATGAGCAGGACGACTTGTTGACGTTTTTTTAGAGGTATTTTTATTTTTTTGTTCTGCCATTACTTCTTCTACTATCTTTTTCATCTAAATCACCATACCATTACACAACTTATCTCAAATTGATTGTGAATAATATCTTCCCATCACATCAGAAAAGTAATAACATGCAGCTTATTAAATATTTCCTTGGCGCCATTAATAAAAAATCATTCATAAGTTCGTAATTCTTCTATCAATAAGAATTGTGAAACTTAAAGAAATACGTCCCCACCTTTAATTACTTAACTTCGCCACATGGATGAATTGTGTCAATTTTTTTTTGCCCAATGGAAA
>CAYOTP010000096.1:0-4350 GCA_964406955.1 uncultured Thermoplasmatales archaeon
GGAAAAAACTAAAAAGTTAACTTAACTATTTGTGTACTTACAGGGGTTCAGTCCAGGTTTAAAATTTTATTTCATTTTGTTTGAATGGAAATATTATTAATTATTAAATCTATTGCAATTTTGGAGTGGAGATTTATTTGAATCGAAGAAATTATTCTGAAAATGAAAGGTGGGAGATTTTTTCAAAAACGGGTGGACATTGCTATATTTGCGGAAAAAAATTAGTTTTTAAGAATCGTAGAACAGGATTAAGAGGGGCGTGGAATATAGAACATCGATATCCCTATGCAAGAGGAGGCACAGATGGGGAAGGTAATAATTTTCGTAATTTATGGCCTGCGTGTATTGATTGTAATCAAGATAAACGTGATTTAAGGCCAAGTGAGCACAGAGGTTTTGAAATTCCATTGGGGGATTTAAAATATAGATGGAGAAAATAAATGATTTGCAAAATTTGTGGAGTTAATAAAACCGATAATCCCGATGGTATTTGTGATGACTGTAAAGCATCAATAGTACATACTGACGGATTGCCACCTGATGTTGATGATTTCATGTTTTAAAGAAAGAATGTCCTGTTTTCTATTATTTAGATAATCTTATTCCTCAAAATATGATGGTAGGATACGATTCTTTATATAAAAAAACTTATAATGAACCTATATAATATGAAATATGAATCATGAGGGAGTTTAGTTTTCTTCATTGTGCGGATTTGCATTTAGATAGCCCATTTAAGGGGATTTCCCAGACGAGTGACTATATTCAATCAGTCCTCCTGAAATCAACGTATGTTGCATTTGAAAATCTGATTCAAATAGCTATTGAAAATGAAGTTGATTTTGTATTGATTGCTGGCGATGTTTTTAATTGTAAGGATAGAAATATTAGAGCTCAATTAAAATTCCGGCAAGGATTGCAAACGTTAGCTGACCACGGAATTAAGACCTTTGTTGCTTTTGGTAATCACGATCCATTAAATGGCTGGTCTGCTCATATTAGCTGGCCCGAATCAGTTATTTTCTTTGATGGAAAAAACGTAAGGTCACATGAATTCGAAAAAGATGGGAAAGCAGTAGCTTGTATTCATGGAATAAGTTATCCAACAGCAAAAGTGACAACGAATCTCAGTAAATCGTTTCCAATTAATAACCATGATCAAGAAGAGGATGATTCGTTTAACATTGGTGTTTTACATGGCAATGTTGGATCAATTGCGGGTCATGAAGAGTATGCTCCGTGTACAAAAGATGATTTATTAGAAAAAAAGTATGATTATTGGGCTCTAGGACATATTCACAAATATTCGGTGCTTCATGATTCTCATCCAACCATTATTTATTCAGGTAATATTCAAGGCCGTCACTGTAATGAGGATGGAGCTTGTGGATGCACTGTGGTAACTGTTGATGATTCCGGCGAGGTTACTCATCAGTTTTTTGAAACAGATTATGTTCGTTGGTTTCAGCGGGAAATCGATATTGAGGGAATGAAAAATGAACAGGATTTGTTGACTGCGATAACCGATGTAATTGAAGAAACAAGACGGGATGCTGACGGGAGAGGATCAATCTGTCGGATTACATTCACTGGTCGAGGAAGCCTTCATGAATCATTATTGAAACCAGGATTTATAGATGATATCATCCAGGAATTTCGTGAACAAGAAGAGCATGAACCTGATTTTGTGTGGTTGGAAAAAATAAAAAATAATACTCAATCAGAAATCGATCGGGATAGATTACGTCAAAATGAAGACTTTATTGGTGATCTCCTCCGTCTGTTTGAAACATATAGTCAAAATCAGGAATCTTATGAAGAGTTAGAGGAAACGATCCAACCATTATTTCAATCGGGTACTAGAAGAAAATACGTTGATGATTTTAATACTGAGGAATTACAAACCATTCTAAAACAGGCAGAACAGATATGTCTGGATCAATTACTTGGTGAGGAAGAATGAGATTTAAGGAATGGTATCTTGATGGATTTGGGATTTTTCATGATACAACTATTCCCGATCTCAAACCTGGTCTGAATATTTTTTTCGGTCCGAATGAAGCTGGAAAATCTACATTGCACCAGTTTCAAAATCGTATTCTTTTTGGATTTCCGAAGGGAAGAACAAAAGCAAATAAATATCCTCCTCTAAAGGGCGGAAATCATGGTGGCCGGATGATCGTAGCCACCGATAACAATCAGGAATATCTAATTGAACGTTATGTGGCAAGCAATACTGAAAAATTTCAGCCAATTGATGAAGCAGGCGATGGCTATTATGATTTACATTCTCTCCTTGGTCATATCGATGAAAATGTGTATACTAATGTGTTTTCTTTTGGTTTAGCTCAGTTAACAGATTTTGAAACACTGGATAATGAGGAAGTAAAAGATCGATTATATGCTGCTGGTGCAGGAATTGGACGAATATCATTAAAGGAAACACAAAAATATCTGGACAATGAAGCAGATGAGCTATTTAAACCACGGGGGAGAAAACCTGAAGTTAATGCGTTAATTCGGGAAATTAGAAAGATTGATGAAAGCTTACGAGAGATTGAACAACATGCTGAGGAATACGATGAATTGCATGAAAAGGTGGAAGATTTCACAGAATCGATAAAAAATGAGGAGGAGCAATTAACACAGTTGACTTTAAAAAGAGATCATCATCAGCATATTATTGATATTTGGGATGATTGGACTGAGTTTTCTGAAGCAAAAGAACAGCTTGATTCTATGAAACGTTTGGAAGATTTTCCTTCAGATGCAGTGAGTCAATGGGAAAAAATTAACGATAAAAAAAATGGATTAGAACAGGAAATAAATGATTTAACTGATGAACTTGAGCAGATTGAATCAGATTTATCTAAGCACCCATTTGATGAACAATTAATATCATCAAAAAAGGAAATTTATGAATTAGTGAGTTTAAAAGAGAAATTTAAGTCAGCTTCAAAAGATCTTCCTAAAGTAAAAGAGCAGTATCAGACTGAGCAAGAAAAATTAACATCAAACTTACGGGAAATTGGAAAAGATTGGACCATGGAGAAATTACATTCATTTGACTCATCTATTCCAGCTAAGGAAACTGTTCGAAAAAAACAACATGCGATTGATGACGTAAATCAAGAGATCTCTCAAATTAAGAATGATTTAGCGAAAGTGAAGAAAAGAAAAAAAGATACTGAAGAAGAAATAAAATCTTTAAAGCAGAATCAAGGATTGAATGAAGAAAAGAATTCTGCTGAGTTTTTAACAAAGCAACAACAGGCATTACGCAGCATCCGGGCAAAATATCCGAAGTATATCAAGACACAAGGGGACTTTAATCGAGCAAAGGATAAACAGGATTTATATCAGCTGTTTTCGACGAAAAAACCTAGGATGATGACGTTACCTATGTGGCCGGTGTGGTTCTTGCTTATTATTGGGATTCTTGCTGGTGTGTTAGTGGGTGGTATTGGTCAGCAATGGATAGTTGGCGGAGGTATTATCCTTCTTTTAGCGGGATCAGCTGTTTTCTATTATTTATATTCTAAAAGATCTAATTCAATGGATGAGTCTGAGGGTGGTATTGATGAGTTTCAATCACAACTTCCCAGTATGAAACAAGATATTACACAGATTCGAGATCAATTACAAAACCAGCATGAACAATTACTTTCATTAAGTAAAACAGTTGGCTTTGATGATATTCCTCATCCAAATGAAATTGAGGATAAAGAAGAAAAAATTAGTCAACAACTTTTGAAGTTGGTCGATGTCCAGAAAAAACAACAGAAAAACGAATCATTACAAAATGAATTAGATGAGTTGACAGATAAACTAAATGAAAATCAGGAAAAATGGAATAAATTGCATCAAGAATGGAATAACTGGTTGGATAAGTATCAATTACCTCATGACTTAACTCCGGAAAGTGTGATTGATATTTTTTCATTGATGCAAACCTGTCGGGAAATAGAACATTCAATACAAGATAAAGAAGAACGAATTCAACGCATTGAGCAATCCATTGAAAACACGAAGAATAAATTAACAACTGTTTTAAAAAAGTGTAATCGTGAATTTGATGAAAAAGAATTAAACATTATCGCTGAAGTTGAATTGTTGAAAAAGGATTTTGATGTCGCTGAGAAAGCAAAGAAAATATGTGATGAACTAGAAATTGAACAAAACCGTATTGAAAAAGATCTTAACAGAAAGAATGAAGCAGTAGAAAAACAAGAGACTCTTTTAAAGGAATTATTCGATGAGTGTGCGGTACCCTCAGCACAAGAACTGAAAAATAAAGCTGAACAGTGGGAATTACAGATGGAATTGGAAGAAAAAAGACGTGAAGCGGAA
>CAYOTP010000097.1:0-4329 GCA_964406955.1 uncultured Thermoplasmatales archaeon
GTCTATAACTCCCGAAGCTACAAGGATACCAAGCTACCCCACAGGCCCAAATAAATAATATCGGGGGAACAAAGATATCGATTTCATCAATATTAGATTTATTGTTCGATTAATCTTCAATCCAATTGATGACATCTGCATGTGGTTTACGAAGGGGTGCTCGAAAAGTCTTTTCCTCAGGATGCCCAAAGATAAGAGCTGCAGAAATATGATATCCTTGTGGAACACCAATTGTTCTCATCCATTTTTTATTCAATCCAAGAAAATGGGCAAAACCAATCCAGCAACTACCTAGACCCAACGCTTCAGCAGCAAGCATCATGTTCTGAGCGCAACATGCGCAGGATTCATCATTGAACCGCGCCTTTCTTGTCACAATAAAAATAAGCGCAGGTGCATCAAAAAACAATACATCTTCCTTGGAAAGCGCAGTAGCAGCTAAAAATCTCGCAGTTTTTTGATTTTTTAAGGAGGGATAGAAATATTTTAAGATAAATCTCTTCTTTAAAATCTTTCTAATTTCATTTTTGATTGCTTCTGCAATGTCGTTAATCATGCTTTTTTTTGTAATTACGATGAAACGCCATGGCTGTCTATTAGTTGCAGATGGTGCATATCTACCAGCCTGTATGATTTCTTCGATAAGATCTTTTTTTACGGGCTTCTTTTTGTAACTCCGAATACTTCTTCTTTTTTTCAATTGATCGATTAACTCACTTGACATAATCTATTCACACAAAAGGACACAATAATCAAATCACTTATATCGATTTACATGAAAATCTAATGATATCTTTAGATCCTTTTTAATTCATTATTAGGCAAAGATATCTTTTTTGAGGAATGTAAATATTTTCTCTGCAATTTCAGTCCAATCCTTAAAAATATAATGATTTCCTTTAACAATATCGTATGGTGCATCATATTTATCAGCAATTTTTTTTACTACGGATATAGGAATGGTAACATCATTTTCCCGCCCTATGAAATAAAGTGGAGTAGTAATCTTTTTTTCATTTACTGCCATTTTTTGTTTCATCACTTCGATGGTGACATGGGCAGATTGTTTTTGTAATCGGTTATATATCTGACGTTGCACTTGTTCATTATATCCATTTAAAAAAATAGTTCTTACTAATCCAAATGATGGTTTGAATGGAATGCCCGCAACGATAAATGGAATATAACGAATTTGTCTAAACCAAGGAACGCTTTTTAAAAATATCCCTTTTGGGGGCGCAGGGCAAATACCAATTCCTGCTCGTAAGTGTTTTTGTTCAACGACTTTTTGCATGATCAAACCCCCCATTGAGTGCCCTATAACGATATCTTCTTCTGAGATTTGATCATTAACCTTTTCAACAAAATCAACAAGATGGGTCTTATGTAGATTGAGTCCTTCTTTTAGAGGTACCACTTCGCAATCAAAACCTTTCTTCTTAAAAAAACTAGTGAACTTGCCCCAATCCTTAGGAGATCCATTTAATCCATGGACAAAATATAACATCACTAAACAAAAACAGGATCAACTGATAAATACTTGTCTAAAAAAAGATAAAAAATGAAAAGGTAAAATGATGAAATCATTTCAGATATCATCGATTAATTTTGAAAAATCGTTTAATTTCTCCTCAAATAATTCAATTGATTTGAACAATGCTTTCTCTGAGGAATATGATCCGTCTGTTTCAAAATGAAACTGCACATGATGTTCATCATATTTAACGGAGATAAAATCGATATTTTCTTTGTCCAAATATGATTCCAAAGTGGGTAGTTTTGATATGTCTGAGAGTTGTAATGTATCATTTTTAATGGATACTAGATTATCGGGCAGTAGTTCCACAAACGCCTCAACATCTTTTTTCTTTTCCACATCAAATGTGATTTTTGGGTATAATCTGTATCCTGGTGCAGTCACCACTTGCCACTTTGCATGGTCACTTGCAAGACCAAGTGTTGCTTCGACTTCTAAAATCAATCGTTGATCATTGAACAATTCAACAATGGGGATTAGATCCTCTGTTACCCGCCAGCTTGATTCAGCAGGTTGTAAGTCTCCAGAATATACAGTTCCTTCACCCTCTTTACTTAAGGTATATCTTACCGTACACGTTGGGCATCCTTTTCCTTCACAACCACATTCATTTCGAAAATTAAGAATTTCTGGATCTGTTGGCAATGGGATAAGTCCAAGACGATGTGCGATGATCTCATCAAACAATGTAGTGGTGTTGTCATAGATGACCACATCTACGATGGCAAGTTTCGGCAATTCAGAAAGCATGATCCTGCGAATAGAGTTTAAAAGATAAAGATTAATATCCTCAATAGATAAAACTGCTTTTTTTGGTTTATGTTCCTCTACTGAAATCTTCATGATGTCACCTATACTCTTTTTCCGCGCCGACCGCCTTTTTTCCGACAGCCATCATGTGGAATCGGTGTGACATCTTCGATTTTTCCAATTTTCATCCCCGCACGGACCAATGCTCGAATGGCAGCTTGTGCCCCTCGACCTGGCGTTCCTGATTTATTTCCACCCTGGCCACGGATCTTTACATTTACTTTTAGTATTCCTTTTTCCCGGGCATTTTCTGCGACAAGTTGTGCAACTTTCATTGCAGTGTATGGTGATCCTTCATCTTTTGCGGATTTTGAAACCATTCCGCCAGAGCAACGGGTAATTGTTTCAGCACCGGTTAGATCTGTAACGGTAATGATAATGTTATTAAATGATGCAAAAATATGAGCTACTCCTTCACGAGCCATAATTAGTTACCCTCCTTTTTGTTTTTTTCAACTGGTTTTTCCTGTTTAGTTACTGGTGTTTCTTTTTGTTTTTTATCCTCACCTGATTTTTCTGCCTTTTTCCCTTTTTCATCTGCAGGTTTCTTATCAGCAGCTGTTGATGTTTCCTTTTTATCCTCTTTCTTTTTTTCTTGAGGTTCGCTCTTTTTTTCTACGTTTGATTGTTTACTTTTAGGTGGGGATGATGTCTTTTTTGGCTGTTTCGTAGAATCTTCTTTAGATTCATCGCCGAGTAATGTTTTTGATAATTTTGATTTGAAATCTGTGCTAGGCCGAGCTGGATGAGACAGGTCATTTAATGGCGAATCTGGTGAGTAACCGATTTCATTTTCAGCTTTTTTTGATATCTTGTAACTGGGAATAGTTATGCGATTATCCCCAATTGCGATGTGGCCTTGAACTATCAGTTGTCGGGCTTGTTTTGGAGTGTTTGCAAGTCCTTTGAGATAGGTAAGGGTTTGTAGTCTTCGGGCAAGAATGGCTTCGGTTTCCAACGCAAGAACATCGTCCAATGTTGAATTTAACGGAAGGACATTGAAGCGGGTTAAATGCATCAGCAATTGGTTGATCTCCTTTTTGGTTTGAGGATCCTCTGTATCAATTTTTGCAAGAAGCTCCCTAGCTTTTCCCCGATATTTCCGTAATGTAGTTTCTGCTTTCCATATTTCTCGTTTGTTCTTTAAACCATATTTTCTGACAAGTTCATTTTCAGATCGAATTCTCTGTTCTTGCCATGGATGGCTTGGCGTATCGTATTTTTTCCGAGAAAACTTTGGTTTCCCCATAATAATCACTGTTTTATCCTATTTTTTGTTGTTGAATTTACCGTCCACGTGATTTTGAGACACCAAGAGTTAGACCTTTTCTGCTATTTGCTCTTGTTCTCTGACCACGAACGGTCAATCCACGTTCATGTCGGATCCCTTTGTAGCTCCGAATTTTTTTCATAATGTTAATCTCATCGCGAAGTCTTAGCTCGATCTGAGGACCAATCAAGTGAATATCTTCACCGGTATTGTATTCTTTTCTATGATTTAACATCCAAGATGGTGCATCGTTCTGGATCTTGGTGATGGCCTCACTAATGATTTCTGTTTCCTTTTCTGTTAAATAACCCATCTTCTTTTTATGATCTAAACCAGTTTTCTTGATAAGAAATGTACTCATCTGTCGCCCTACTCCTTTGATACTGGATAATCCATGGATGAGTTTCTTATTTCCATCTATATCTGTATTTGCAATCCGGACGATATATTGAAAATCATCTTCAGGTTTTGCTTCTTTTTTCCCTTTTTGTTGTTTTTGATCGGCTTCTTTGGCCACGGGTCATACCTCTACGAGCTATCTTTTATAACTTTCCACATATTACACTACAGGTTTTGCATGAGTATTTATATGAAAGTGAAGTAGGCTGATAATACGGCATCTTATATTAATATCTTACTCTCTTTTATTGGTTGTTGCTCAAAAGTCCCAAATCATAGGTAATAGGAATCTCATCTAACATTTTTTTCCCTG
>CAYOTP010000098.1:0-4275 GCA_964406955.1 uncultured Thermoplasmatales archaeon
CATACATTCCCAAATATCAAAGCAAAAAACCAGTTACAATTCTTAGTGCTGATGGAGCGTACTGTAACATCTCATCAGAGCAAAGCCGCATCCTATATTTTGTCAATATACCATATTTAAAAGAGGATGAAAACAACAATCATGCTATTGAACAATTGCAAAAATTACTGGTTGAAGTTCGGATTCCAACTAGTGGACTCAAACATTTGGTTCAATCAATCATTGATGATTTAGAAAAAGGAATTGAGGAACAAGAAGAAACAACACCTACTGATCAAATTCCATTGGAGGTCATGTAAATGAAACAGGATAACGGTCTAGTCATCGACATTGAGGCAACAGGTGAGCCATGGAATGGGAAAATCATCTGTATCAGCGCAAAGAACATTGCTACTGGTGAAATGAAAACATTCTGTGATGAACGACAGGATATTATGATCATGGATTTTCTCAAATATGTAGATCAGCATAAAATTGGTCATGTCATTGCATACAATGGGATCTACGATTTTCGTTATATCGTAGCCGTGTGCCTTAAGAAAAATATTCGACTCAATCAATTCCAGTACGTGGAAATAATTGATGTGATGAAAATACTCAAAGAAATGAATCGCGGTCACAACTTCATCAAACCAGGAACTCTCAATCAATGGAGCACATACCTATTAGGCCAGGGGAAGCTTGCAAAAGATGGTTCCATCAACGATCTTCTGGCACAAGGCAGGCTTCTTGACATCATCGAGTACAATCGCCGAGACGTAGAACTAACCTATGAACTGTGGAAAAGAATCAACCAGGTCATGGAGGTCTAAAATGTCACAAAAGAATAGTGACATTTGTCCATTAAGTATTTTCAATAAAACCTGGTGCTTTCTTATACTGAAATTAGCAAATACAGACCCAAATTACGTTTTAAAAAGCTGGGAGATTGGTTACAATCATTTGAATCGAATAGCAAATACCACCGTAAATACACTATTTGAGAAACAACTGGTTCTTGAGTTGTTACATGAAATATTCACTCATTCACAGCAAAATACTATTATAGTGACATATAGGAAAAATAGTATTGCTATCCTTAGAAGACGAATTCTTTTTCATAATTTAAACAATGTTTCATTGCAAGATATACATTGCATATCAGTCGAAGAAATCCTCAGAAATCATTTTTTACTTGATCCTAATAGAACTCAAAATACCATTTTTGACGTAGCAGATCAGTTTAATATTACAATCGATAATGAAAAATCAGAAGCAGAATTGCTCAGAGTTATATTTCAAAAGATCATAAAATTGATACCAACAGGAGTGATTGAACAATGATGAATAATGAACAAGAATTACAATTAATGATTATTTCGTTAGATTTAACTAAAATGGTGAATGCGTTATGACTCATAAGAAGGAAAATAACGGAATAAAAATATTTACCAATGGCGGAATCAGATTTGTAAATGAATCTACCTTTCAGGTAAAATCACAATCACAAGATGATATGTGGTATACCGTAAAATGGGAGAAAACACATTGGATTTGCGATTGCAAATATTATACTCGTACTAAAAAGAAATGTAAACATATTTACTCTGTTCATTATTATCAAATCATCGAGGATATAAAAGATGGAAGCACGGAAAATGCAAAATCTAAACTATGTCCTATATGTCACTCCTCTAAACAGGTAATTAAACGAGGAAAGCGATACAACAAAAACGGTGTTAAACAACTTTACTATTGTAAAAAATGCAATCGATCATTTTGCGAACAAACACCATTCTACAAAATGAAAAAAAAGGCAAACTTGGTCGCCACAGCACTCGATCTTTATTACAGAGGTCTAAGCCTCAGGCAAATCACTGAACATCTTCAATCAATCTACAAAACTTACGTATGCCATGGAACTATTTATTTCTGGTTAAAAAAGTATGTATCTATTATTGATAGCTATCTATCAAAAGATCAAATAGAACAATCGGAACGTTGGAATGCCGATGAAACTATCGTAAAAGTCAAAGGTAAACATCTCCGAATATGGGCGTTACTGGATGAAAAAACTCGCTTTTTAATAGCAACTCACGTCAGCCAAAAACGAGATTCAGATGAAGCAAAAAAACTCATCAAATTAGGATTATCGAAATGTAAAAATAAACCACTTGAGATGATCACTGATGGATTGGACTCATATTCGGTTGCGATTCGGGAGGAAATAACTGGACCATTAATTCACCTTCAAGGACCATTATCACAAGGCTACAATAACAAAATTGAAAGATTTAATAGAACCTTGAAATCAAGAACAACGCCAATGGATACTTTTTATAACATTGACACCGCCAGTGATTTCTTGAAAGGATATCACATTTATTATAATTATATCAGAAAACATAAAACACTTAACAATGTAAGCCCAGCGCAAAAGATGAATCTTACACAAAAAAATCAGAGCTGGATGAGTCTTATATTGGAGGCATATGAGGAAAATCACAGTAAGTAAGGGTTTACTCTCGGTTACAGAAATGTTCGTTCCAGTTGATATAATTAATCGCATGGAGAATGAGGTCGTCCCATGTTTCAAAATGAAATGGTATGCCTACGGCATCAGCTGGAACCTTTCCTTTTAAATTAATATTTGGCCGGAGAAAATTCCATTGAAATCGATATAAATCAGCCATAATTTGAGCTGTAAACTTTGATTTGAACTTTTTCCGCCGTTTAAAACCAGTTTCATCTCGTTGTTTGCTGTTATATGATTCGACGTAGTTAATCTGTGCAATGTTTTCTTTTTTTGTTTTATAATCATGCTTAACTTTTCTATAATTCTTTTTAATGTTAATTTTATGCGCTTTGTTCCCATCTGTCCTTATTGTTTTTGGCAGATATTTTGCCGTGATTCGAGCCAATTCGATGGTTTGTAACGAAGCTGATTGATCGTTTTTTCTCACTACTTTTGAAGCTATAACATATTTCGAGTCCACATCGTAAACTACCTCCATCCAGTGAAGATCTTCCTTTTCAATCCAGACGCAGGTTTCATCTAATTCCCAGACAGGATTCTTCTTAAATACAGGTAGAATTCTTTCATATTCAAGCAAAATTTCACAGATATTTTCAACAGTATTAAATATCGTTTGCTTTGTAATGTGAATATTTTTACATCCGCGCTGGATTGCTTTTCTCTTTATATTCCTACAGATTTTTCTTGAATTTATACCTGAAACAAAAAAATCAACAACCTCGCTGATTACCCAAGGAGGATAATGAGTAAAGGAATAACAATCACTTACTGAAAACTTCTCACAATCAAAACAATAAATAATAGGAGCATCTTCTTTTAGCATTCTTTTTTTAATCCCTTTTTTGATTGCATTACCGCCTCCGCAAACCGGACAGTTATATTCATAAAAATTATCAAGAGGCATCTCATGGTTTATGATTTTCTTCTTCTTCCTCTTTTGAGTTGTGGACGTCATATTGTTTTACTCCATACCTTTTTCAGATCACGTTTTTTAGACAACAAAGCAAAAAATATGATTAAAGCAACGAAGAATAGACACCGCCATGAACGGCACTGGCTAATCTTCGTGAGATAAATATGCTGTCTAAAAAAAGTGAGCTTGAAAATGTAAATATAATCAATTTTTATAAACATTGGATAAAGTAGTATTAGATGAATCAAGTGAGCAATAGTATCAAAATAATGAATCATAAAAAATAGAGAAGAATGAAACCATGTGTACGCTGCCAGAATTATGTTTTTCATTTCCTACCACCACTATTGTTAAAAGATAATTTTGTTTGATGCTCAATTTGGTCACCCCAAGGTTTTTCTTCATTTTTATTATCCGGATTTTCCTTTGATATTTCCTGCTTTTTTTGGCTCTGTGTAATCTGGTTCTTCTTTTTAGCTTGAAAATATTTCTCGCCATTGCCATTGTTTACTTTTTTTAATAAGCAATAGACGGCTTCTTGAGATGGAATGCGACAATCTTTTTTGCAATTACAACATAGAGTATCAACAAATTTTTTTATCGCAGGATAATCAGTGGAAATTTTTTCTTCTATTGCTCTTGATGCATATCCAATGGTTTACCCCCTCCCCATTAGTTCGTTGATCGATGCGAAACTTGATATTTCTATGTGAATCATTGTAATCATAGACACATATCAAAAAGTACCATATCAATTTGGTTCACTGAGAAATATATTAATTGCAATATTTATCATAGTAAACTCCAAGTATAATCCAAGTAAATCACAAGTAATCCACTATGCTGG
>CAYOTP010000099.1:0-4147 GCA_964406955.1 uncultured Thermoplasmatales archaeon
AAAAAGACAATATCGAAATAGTTGATTTTGAAAAAATCATTGAAATTGCTGAAGTGATACATAAAATTATTAAAACCATATAGGAAATGAAACATTCAGAATGGATAATGAAAAAATCGTATAAAAAAGTATAATAAAAAAATGATTAAAATGTTCTAATAATCCTTTATTATCTTATGGAATTGTTGATACGTTTTTTTTGTTTGTTCAAACATAAATTGATAATAATTTTTTTTATTTTTTCTTTTTAGACCTTTTGCTATGGCATTGAAATATGCTTGAGAATTATCCGTATAGACAATGATTGGAAAATAACCATGATCCTTGAGTATCTTATTCATAATTAACCGGCCGGTCCGTCCATTTCCATCTATAAATGGATGGATGTATTCATATTGTAAATGAAAGTCAAACGCGAGTTCAAAAGCATATTTCTTCTTTTTTGTTTCCCTATACGTTTTTAGCAAGTCCTCTAAAGCTCTTTCTACTTGATCTGGTAAAACCGTTGCTTGATTGTTCACAATATTTTCAATTTTTTTGAATCCTTTTGGATATGATTCTCCATTTGACATGGTCAAATTCTTTGTTAGAATATAGTATAATCTTTTAATTGATGGTATGTTGAATTTGAATCCTTTTTGCATGTATTCAAATGCTTTGATGGAGTTAAATACTTCTTTGACCTCATTTCTATTCTTATATTTGCTATCACCAGTTTCAATTATTTTTTTTACTACTTTGGCAGGAATTTTAGATCCTTCGATATTGTTTGAATTAAAAATAAATTCTTTAGCAAATTCAATAAGAATTGACTCTTTGTTATTCTTCATTTCAAATAAATTGTTCATCATAATTGATGTGAGCTCATTTTGATACAAAAGATTCTTATTATGAACCATGTCAATATGATCTAAATACGCTTTTCTTAAATCTAATTCTTTCCTTGAAATTTCTTCAAAATTAGTTCTTAAGTAATCCTTTGCATCTATTGTTGAAATGTTTTTACCAATGTGTTCTTTAATCCGGTAGGATTGACCCATAAACGTAAATTTTTTTACAAAAGAGGCATACTCAGCATTCTTTACTGTTTTAACTTCAATATAGGACATCCTATATATTGTATAGTGCCCAATCATATATATAATTTTACTAATAAGGCAGGAAAATAATTCAATTTTTTTACCATTTTGGCATGAAAAATACCAATTTCTCTAGGGTGTTGAAAAATTAATTGAACCCTCCTGCGTTTCATTTAAAGCGGGATGCAATGAATGAAAAGACAAAGGAGGGTGAGCATCAGAAAGCTGTTATCAAATTTAGACCTTTCTGAAATTGAAGCATGTTTATATGAAAAATATCAATATGAAAAAGGAAAACCCGAAAGACCACCACAATCACCAACTGGGTTATTCCTCTGTTTTTATCTTTATGTTCCTCCGTTTGGGATCATATCGTGATTTCCAAGCATTCTATATGAAGTCTAGTTGTTTAAGAGTCCCATCGCTTTGGAGTTGGTTAATAGAGTTTCTGATTGGTCAACATTCTTTGAGCAAAGCAAATTGCAAAATATCAGTATCAGGTATAACATCTTCAGAAATTACTCTGAATCCAAATTTTTTGTAAAAGTCTACCTTTTTATTACCATGGGTTTCCAGATAACAAGGTTGATTTTTTTCTTTAGCGATACGTAACATAGAACGCATTAATTTTCCTCCGATGCCTTGATTCTGTTGTTCGGGATCGACACCATTTAAGATTACGTACTGATGAGGTTCTGTTACCAATTCGTTGTGTATCTTTGTGCAAAACTGATTGTAATTTGCGAATCTTTTACCAACATCTGATCCTAATTTAAAAAGTGATAATCCACCAGATCTTAAAGATCTGAAAAAACTAAAATCATACTCTTTAAACTCAGAAAATAATATGATTCCTTCTAATTGAGGGGAACTGGCATATGCTTTTCCATATAGTAAAACATATTTGATGATAAAACTAAAAACTAACTCAATATGTTCTTGATCAGAGTTATCTTTAAAAATATATTTGAAAGTAGGATACTCATAAAAAGCCTTTGCTAGAACTTCAGCACTTTTTTGGATATCTTTTTTCTTTAATTCGTATAAATCCATATGCTACATTCCTTACAGTTAGCCTACTTATCCTAAATAACCTAACTTCCACTTATTACTTTCTTTCACATTTAGATAAAAAAAAAATTGGAAAAAGGGCTGACTATCCTAACGGTGAGAAAATGTAAATCGTGCTAGGTCTTGTTGCAAAATCAGCTCTTGCATGGCAGATGGCAGGTATTTTCGGATACATTACGACCCCTGTGATCAACAATGCTTCTCAGAACTTTATTGTTATGAATGAAACAGATAATCCTGATGAGATCTGTGATGATTGTAAGTTTAGTATACGTAGAAATGATGATGTTTTACCGACGTTTTTAGTAATACATTCACCCATCCATTGATCCATATTATAAGGAGAAAATAACCTTATTTTTTTTCTGATGATTGTGAAGAAGAGATCTAGAAACTTTATTTTTTCTTGCTCTTGATGGATTCACGTTTCAATCAGATTCATCGAACGTGGAACCTGATATTGAGAATGTGCAAGTGATTGGTTTTGCTGAATATAAATCTTTGAGGATAGTGATAATTCAATAGAATGCACAGGAACACTCTTTTGAGGCTACACAAGTAAAAAATGATGTGGGGAATTAAATCATTCATTATATCGTATTAAGTCCAATTCACTATAACTGACGAACATGCTATGTTGTTATCATGTTTCATTTAGTTAAAATACAACAAAATGTATATAAACAATAAATTGCTTAATTATTAGTTAGTGATAAATGAATTGAGGTATCTGTTATGCCAACGGTAACCATATCAATACCAAAGAATCTTAAAGAGAAAATGAAAAAATACCCAGAGATCAATTGGTCTGAACTGTTGAAACAACGGTTGAAAAAAAGAGCTATCGCTCTTCAAAAGTTCGAACAAAAAAGAAAAAAGAGCGGATAACATGGTTAGCGTTACGTTACGGGTATCAGATTCATTCAAAAAGATGCTTGATAGTTTACCATGGGTGAATTGGTCTGAGATCGCTAGAGAAGAGATTCAACAAAAACTTAACGAAGAAAAAAAATTAAAAAAACTAAAAAAACTGATCAGTTATTCAGAATTTACTGAAGAAGATGCCGACGATCTAGCTAAAAAAGTCAAACAATCAATGCATAAGAAACTCAAAGACGATGGATTGATCTAATCAAGGTAGTCCTTGATGCAAACGTCTTATTTCGGACGTTGATCCCTTCAGGACCCATTCTTGATATTATGTTTCAACCATCACTATGTATTTACGCTCCGTAACAACTAAAAATTGAATTTCTTAATCATCAACAGAAGATCATAAAAAAATCACCTTTGCCAAAGGAATCAGTAGTATTTCTCATCAAGGAACTATTCAAAAAAATTATTTTTGTCAAAAGAATAGAGTATGATCAATATCTTCCAAAAGCAAAAAAATCTGTTAAAAGGACATAACAAAGATAAGGATTTCATCGCATTATGCATCGCCAAAAAATGTAAACTATGGACCTATGAAAAACGATTATGTGATATTGGTTTTGGAATCTCAACAAAGCAAATCAGTGATGCACTCACCACCAAATAACCATTGTTCAAACCGATATCCAACTGTTTTGGATTACTGTATTCACTCATTCATCTTGTTTCCTACGAAGTTCAGAAGGTGCTTCTGTTACGCTTGTATCTCCCTTATTCTTTTGAGCTATGACATCTATGTTTTAAGCGATGTTTGTTGCCTTGTATCTACGAATAAGAAGTCTAATTGCTTTTATCAAACTTAATTCCACGATCATCTATGGAGATTTCACTGGGAAAAACCAAAATAATTTTGATAAACACAGAATTGATTTTCAACACAAACCAGTTTATGAAAAATGCAAAAAACACCTGCACGTTTGTCGAAAGATCAATGAGATTGGAATTCCTATTGGGGAATGAAACTAATTTTTTTTGATGGTATTTTTCACAATACTTTTTTATTTAACATTCTGTTTTGTTGTTTGTTGATATCATGAATATCGATAGATGGTTGAGGGAATATG
>CAYOTP010000100.1:0-3968 GCA_964406955.1 uncultured Thermoplasmatales archaeon
GGTGAAAAGGAAACATTTTACCTTAGCGGACCCATCGCTCCCAATGAAGATATAGACTTGTACCATTGTCAGCAGTCTTGTTTTATTTAACTATGACTTAACTTTTCTTGAAAAATGTTTGAAAAATGTTTTAATTCTATTAAAACTTAGATGGGGCTAACATTATGTAAAAATGTTTTTCCCTTTTCTGTGATATACATTCGCTTGGCTTTTCCGCTGTTCTTAATCGTGATGAAATTGTTTTTTTCTAACACCTCGATTCGTTTAGCGGCTGTAGCGTAAACAATATCAAATTCTGACATAAGTTTTTTGAATGAAACTGATGCATTTAGCTGATTTTGTTCGTAAATAAAAAATAGCATTCTACGAATTTTATCATCAATATATGTATGCTCGATTGAATTATTCGGTAAGGTATATAGTTCTTGGTTGAGGATTGTTTTCTGTTTCTTATCAAATAATATATCTTCTGATAGGACGAACAGTAATGCGTTTGTCTTTCCAATGATGTCGTTGAAATTTAGTAGCACGTTTGCAAAAAAATCAAAGGAATATCTAATTAGAAAATAATGGATATCGTCAAGGATGATGAATGGTTTTTCATGAGTGGTGCAGAAATTATGAACAAGTGAAATAAATCTATTTGCATCGGCGGCATGATCAGTCTTTCTACCGGGCAAATCGCTCAAAAATGAGATTTCTGCATCAAGATATGTCCTAATAAAATCGTAAAAAGAGCTATGGGGTCGAACGAAACATAAGAATTCATAATCATAATGGGTTAAGTTTGAAAGCAGTATTTTGATATCAGTTGAATCCTTGGAAACGTAATAGCTTCTTCCACTGATGAGCTTATTATGGATTTCACTTTCATTTGTAATATCCTTTCCAATGATGAGCACGCCTTTTTGTTCAACAGGGCTATTAATCAATGAGTATGAGATGCTGATAATTTTCTTAGCACCTTTTTTTGTAAGTAATACTAATTCATCGAAAGGAGCTTTTTCTCCAAGGGAAATGTTTTTAATCATGCATTCAGAGTCCATCGCGTCATCAAAAACCTTTAGTTTGGAGATACGCCTGTTGATGATTTCTTTTTTATTAAAACCGGTCATACGTTCAGCTGTTTTATTCCACGTGGAGACCTTACCATGTTCATCAATTGATAGGATCACTTCAGATGCGCTATCGAGTAGATTTTCAAGATGTTCCTTTGCTTTAATTGATTCAAGTTCAAAGAGTTTCTTATCAGTGATATCAATGCATGTTAACATCCAACAAAGAGCTAACCCATTGTCATCGAGGACGGTATGAATGCAGACTTGCCCCATAAATGACGATCCATCATGTCGTTGTGCATGTGCTTCTCCGTTCCATTGTGTTTGATTTTTGATCGCTTCTAGTAAGTCATCTGGGTTTTTTCCTTCACTCCAGAGGGAGTCAAAAGTTCTTCCAATGATCCTTGAAGGATGAGTGTACTTCCATGTCTTTAAAAATGCATCATTGACGTAAGTGATCTTTCCATCAGTTGATCCCATTGCAATTGCATTTATCGATGATTCAATTGCAACATTTTTAATTACCATCTCCTGCTCAATCTTATTTTTATATATCCCTATCTCGATGGCACTATGAAGCTCTCTTTCATTAAACGGTTTGATGATGTATCCATATGGTTCTGTGATTTTTGCTCGTTGAATCGTTTCTTCATCTGCATATGCAGTTAAATATACAACAGGGATCATGAATTTTTTTCGTATGGCTTCAGCTGCTTTGATACCATCCATTTCTCCCTCCAGCTTAATATCCATTAATACTAAATCGGGCGTTTTTTCTCCGGCCATTTCTATAGCGTCAATACCATTGGAGACAATATCAGAAACTTGATACCCTAATTTTTTCAAATCTTGTTCCAAACCCATTGCAACAACGGATTCATCTTCAACAATCAAGATATTGATCTCACTCATCATTTATCCCTTTGTACAAGCTATTTTTTTGATCATCATTGCTTAAAAAACCTATCTCAAATACAGCTCCTTCATCAAAGTAATAGTTTATTGATCCTTTCAATTGTTTAACAAGGTTATTTACGAGTTGAAGACCTAGCGAAGAAGGTTTTGTTAAGTTTAAGGGTTTTGGTAGACCTTTACCATTATCCCGTACAATTAATTTGAAATGATTTTCCTTTTTTTTCATTAAAACAATACTAATTATCCCCTTTTGATCTCCTTCAAATGCGTGTTTAAATGAGTTCAAGACAAGTTCATTGATGATTAACGCACAGGGTATAGCTATGTTCACATTTAATGTTACATCATGACAGTTACAGATCAAATCGATAGTATTTGCTTTTTCTTTATATGAATGTATCATGTCAGATGTAAGCTTGGTTATGTAGTCTTTAAAATGGATCTCTGAGAGCGTATTTGAATTATACAATTGCTCGTGAATTAATGCTATGGATTGAATACGATTGCAAGTTTCTTTGAATTTTTCTAACGCTTCTAAATCCACTATGGAATCTGATTGTAGCTTGAGCATGGCACTAATTATCTGTAAATTGTTTTTCACCCGGTGATGAACTTCTTTTAACAGTGTTTCCTTTTCTTTCAATGCAAAAGTGATCTGTTCCTCCCTTTGTCTTCTATCTGCGATTAAAGCCAGCTGTCTCCCTAGATTAGTAATTAAATTTTTTTCTTCTTTTAGAAAAACCACCTCTTTTACATCTGTTTTTCCTTTTAGGTAACATACTTGGATAAATCCTCTTTTCTTCCCTGAAATTACTATATCTGAAGATTGTTGCAAGGATGTCTCTAAAAAATTTTTAGTCTTATATTCCTCATCATCAAAGACAATGCGATCACAGGCGATTTCAGGATAATGCAAGGAAAAAGGGATCAAATTAGCTGTTTCCTGAAAGATATCATGCAGTGAGTGCTCGTAATTGGTTGAGAGTTTTGAAACATTGTACAAAAAATCAAGTTCCTTAACTCGTTCGTTAAGAGTACAGATAAGATGATTCTTTTCTTTTTCAATTTCCTTATTCCTTGTGATATTTCGAGCGATTGTTGATGCTCCAATCACTCTTCCATCGTCCTCCTTAATGGGAGAAATAGTAAGTGATACATCGATGATTCCACTGTTTTTTGTCTTTCTCACCGTTTCAAAGAAATCTATTTTTTCTCCTTTACAAATTTTTTCCATGATAAAATGATATTCATCTTGCCGATCCCTTGGAATAAGAAGGGAGATGTTTTTTCCAATACATTCCTTCTCGGTATATCCATACATCTCTTCTGCCCCTGCATTCCAACTTGTGATTGTTCCTTCTACCGTCTTTCCAATAATTGCATCATGGGATGAATCTACGATGGCTGCTAACAAACGATTTTTTTGTTCTGTTTCCCCCTGTTGAGAAATATCTTGTATCAACAAAACAAATTTTGTCATCAGTCCGTTTTCGTTTAAGATAGGCGTATGTTTTACTGAGAAATATTTGTTAAGAATGTTTTCATCTCGATACACTGTTTTAGGATTTTTTTTAAATTCCTTTTTTCCAAACGGACATATCTTACATGGTTCATCTTTATCGTGAAGGATTTTGTAACATTTGCTTCCTACGGCAACTTCTTTTTTTTTGTCTACAAATTTCTGTCCCTTTTTATTTATCTTCTCAATGGTAAAATCTTTACCAACTATTAACATTACATTATCAATTGAATTAAAATATTCATCCTTTATATAATCCGTCTCACCCATAAATTAACAAAGGTGGTAAATACAATGGGTAAATAAAAGGCTTTTCGAATAATTCATTTTCCTTTATTTGACTTGTTTACAAATGATCCATCATGAACATTTATCAATTTTCTTTGATTAATTTTTTTAAAAAAACACTCTATTTTTGCTGTTTTTTTTCTCCTTTTTTGTATCGAGAGCATAAAAGTATTAAAAATCTAGGTTTT
>CAYOTP010000101.1:0-3967 GCA_964406955.1 uncultured Thermoplasmatales archaeon
AGCCATTTTTTAATAGTGATTCCGTATTCTGACTGCATCACTTGCTCAATCTTGTTTTTCTTTTCTGCTTTATTTTCGATGCAAGTAATTGTAAAGAATGTACGTTCTAATTCATGTTGTTTTCCATATTTCATCCGCCATTTTTCTAACTCGATCATTTTTTTGTAATCTGCGGTAAATTGAAAATCATTCATTAATAAAAATTGATGTGCTGATTCCACCGAAGTCCGATGATTGCCATCCTGGAACGGATGCAATACAATAAGAGAAACACAATACGCCAAAGCTTTTTGTTTGATATCATCATCAAAACGTTTCATCACAAAATCAACAACAAGGTGTAAATCACCATAATGCAAAATATGATGACGATCACCTTCATCTGTTAATTCCAATGATTTCTTGTTAATGAATATGATAACATTTTCATCCAAATAGTGAATCATGATATAATCTCATATGAAAACCATCAATATAACATATATCATTTTCTGACAATTGACAACATAGAGGTTCAAAGTACCAGTATACTCTCATTATGAAGCCATATGACATAGTTACAAACTAAGCCTACATGATAAAACAAATATTATAAAGTAAAGAAATCAATGAAAACATCTATATAAAGAGAAAAAAAGATTATTTTCACCAGTGTAAAACCATATTTTCTTTGTATCATAACGTTTAAGATATTATTGCTATTATCCTATTTTGGATGCGAAATATATTTGTGAATTTAGTGGATAGAATCTATTGTCTTTCAAAAGGTTTTTTGCATGTTTTCACATGATGGAATGCAACAATTCTTAGACTTAGCATATAAAAACGTCTTGTTTAAAGAGTATCTACATTTAATTCAAAACCTTATTTTGAGGTGTCCAAATGAAAATCAATGAAGAAAAAAAACAAATCATTAACTGTTCTGGAAATGTGTTAGTAACTGCTAACCCTGGAACGGGAAAAACATTATTACTTTCATATAAATATATCGATCTTCTTAAGAATGGTGTTAAACCCAATGACATTCTTTGTTTAACATTTACTCGGAAAGCTCGAAAAGAAATGGAAGATCGAATTACAAAACGTCTCATTGAAAAAAACATTCATGTTGATGCTTCAGAATTACATATTCACACGTTTCATTCCTTTGCAATGGATACAAATGAAGAAGCTAATCTTGTTTCAACTAATCTATTACGATACACAATTTTTCGATTTTTAAAAGATCACAACACATTAAATTATTCTGACGGATATCTTTTAAGCACTATCATTCCTAAAATGGAAAATCTGATCAGATATCTGAAAAGTTTTGGAATTACAAATGATATGATCGAAATTGAAGATGTTAAACCATTAATCTCTAGTTTTAAACAATATACCAAAGAGGATTTAGAACATTTCTTAAAACAGTTCGTTGACATTTTCAGATATTATGAGGAAATGAAAAAAAACCGGGGGCTGGATTATTCAGATCTGCTCATTGATTTTTTAAAACAAGAAAAAACATCATCATTTCACTATGTTCTTGTAGATGAATTGCAAGACGTAAATAGGATGGAAGCTGATATCGCTCTTCGATCAGCAAAAACCTTTATTGCAGTGGGAGATCAAAAACAAGCAATCTTTGGATTTCAAGGAGGAAGCATACTCAATTTTGAAAAATTCAATGATTCAACTTCTTTTGTGCTCTCTGAAAATTTCCGAAGCACTAATGCAATCCTTGATTACGCTCGCTCGTATTTTTCTTCAAAAACCAAGGAAACTCATCATGTTGAAGAACTTAGATATTTAAAAAATAATAATGATTATTTCGGTGCAAAACCCGTCATTTATGACACGTCCAAAGAAGAAATGTATTCTGCTGTCTGTTATCTTGTTGAGAAACTTTCAAAGAAAAATGAACAAGTTGCGATTATCGCCCGGACAAATACACAAATCATGAGAATTTCCAAAGAACTTCAAAATAGAGACATTGATCATTCAACAACTTTTTTTTCAGCTTCAAACGAGGCACAAAAAAGCATCATCTCATTTATAAAAGGAATGCTGAGTAATGATATTAATCATATAAAAGAAGCCATGTTCACACCGTTTTTCCCATTATCGCTACAGGAAGCATTTAGATTATCTGAAAAAAAATACTTATCTATTTCAGAAGTGTATGCTGCTTGTCCAAGGTTTAAAACATTAAAAAAAACACTGGGCAATCTAGAAGATGTTAATAGATTATTTCAAAAATGTATCGTTCCCATCTCAATTAGTTATGGTGAGGAATACTTACTTGCTGCTCTTTCGGTAAAGGATGCCTTTCAAGAAGCAATGAATGTTATTGAAGATAAAACAATTGAAAATCTTTCTGCCTTTTTACAATCAACAGACTTAGTAGCAAGTGAATCCCACACAGAAAAAAATATTGTGCTGACAACAGTTCATAAAGCCAAAGGAAAACAGTTTGAAACTGTTATTTATGCACCTACAAAAACACAGAACCGATCGAACTTTCAGGATGCGGTCGTTAAAGCAATCCTGCAATCAAAACACATTGATGCAGAGGAGGAACTAGAAGAAGAAACCCTCCGAGTGAACTTTGTTGCCTTCACGCGGGCAAAAAAAGAACTATATATTGTCACTGATCAAGTAAAAGAATTTCAGAATAACGATGTCATCGTAAAAGAACTCACCGGAGATGAAGCTAACGGCAAACTAAAATATTTAAGGAAAAAACAAGCATATTCTCTTTTTGTACATAAAGACTATGATGCTGCAAAGAAACTATTGGAAAAAAAACAGGTGTGGATACACGAATTCATAAAAAATTATTTTGAGAATCTTGACTGTCTTTCCTTCTCAGCGATAACAAATGATGCGTATGATTATTTAAAACAACAAATCCTCAAACTTGGCCAGACATCTGAATCATTAACGGTCGGAAGTGATATTCACATCATTGCTGAACATATCATCCAAGGGGAACAATATCAGGTCAAAGAAGAATATGAACCATATGAAACAAATATCCAAAAATTAATCGAAGAAATCCATAAACAATATCCTGAAGATTTCCTCGTCGAACAAAACATCATAGTTTCACTTGAGAAACTCATTGGCACAGATATTCCCGTGAAATATATAGGAAAACTTGATGCGGTTTTTAAACAGAAAAACCGCTATTTGATCGTTGATTGGAAAACAAGTAAAAACACAACCTATGCGTCCTCACATCGCCAACAACTCTCAGCATATAAAAAAGCATTTTCCATACAATACGATATACCTGTAGAAAACATTGAAGTTGCCATAGGATACGTTGGATTACGGAAAACAATAGATGATGGAATCATTCGAACAAAACTGGACCAAAGACAACCTACATCTTCTGCATTTATCACGTTTGAAAAACATGTAAAGAAAGTATTATCATGGAAAAAAGATACATCTATATTTTTCAATGATTTACAATGCACAAAAAATGAAGAGGCATTACTTCAAAGTGTTTTGGAACAATATAGATTGGAACAAACAAAACAAGATAAAGTTAAATCGTAAAAAGATGCTCCCATCGGGATTCGAACCCGAGTCTAAGCCTCGAGAGGGCTTGATGATTGGCCGGACTACACTATGGGAGCAAATACGATCACCCTTTTGAAGTGATCTCAAGCACTGTGAGTTCTATGTCTTCTGTAATTGTTGTCGTTTCAGGTATTGGTTGATCCTTGTAAAGAACCACAACAGTATCAAGATGAAATCCGAGATTTGTTATTACTGAACTAATCGTTTCGTTTTCAACAACGCATATTTTTTTAGTTAATTTCTTTTGCGGTACATTTACAGTAACTTCCAAAGGAATCGATACCAATATAAAAAAAGGTTTCATTAAGGTTTTGCAAGGGAAAACCACTCAGTTTTCTCTTTTAAGCTGGGGTAGCCAAGCCCGGCCCACGGCGGTGGTCTCGAAAACCACTGG
>CAYOTP010000102.1:0-3957 GCA_964406955.1 uncultured Thermoplasmatales archaeon
AATTTTATTTTTAAGATAATAGAAAGAATGTATATAGTAAAAATAATGATGAAAACGTGAAAAGTGAAAGCGCAGTTTTAATTGCAATCTTTGTTGCCAATCGCTCATGATATTTTGTAAAAAAATAATATGTTGATACAATTGAAGGAAGTAAGGAAAAAATTGTTGGAATCCAGAAATTAATATACATTTCATTCCAGCCAAGTATTGCAAGAAACAAAAAGTAAAGAGTTGCGAGCCAGAAAAGAATCATGATTAGAAAATAACTTTTTTCTCTTCCATGTTTAACGATAAAATTTTGTTTTCCACCATGAATGTCTGCTTCTTTATCTGGTATTTCAAAGAGTAAAATCACGGTTAGCAAATGTATCGATAATGGAATTGCGAAAAGAATAATTGTTGCATCGATTGTTCCAGTTAATAGAAGATAACCCCATCCTGCATTTAAAATTCCAGCAACAAAGTGAGGGAATTCTCCGGTACCTCTATATGCCATCTTAAATGGTGGTGCTGAATAAAAATAAGATAAAAACGCACCTATAGCGATAAATCCAACTGTCCATACGGGGATGAATGTGGTCAACGAAAGTAGCCCTGTTAAAGTAAATGCAATTATAATTAAAATGATGCCCATCCATTTTGCAGGTTTCTTCAATTCCGGGAATTTTTGTAGAACACCACTACCACCTGAAAATCCGAATTGTCTGTTATATTTATCTGCTTCAAAATCAAAATAATCATTAATGTATGAGGCAGAAGCATATAAACAAAAAATTATGATAAAACCAATAGAGAAAATAAAAAAATTGAAATCATAACCTAATAAAAGAGCAAATAAAGAACCGAGCCAAAATGATGGAAGGACAGCAATTCCAATATGAGCCCGAGTTAACTTTATCATCTGCACAATATAGTTGAAAAGCATCTTATCTCACTTTTTCTCAATTAATATTTAATATTATTCTTTGTTGAATATCATTTTAACAATCATCGTTTACCAATTTTGATGGTGTAATACATTTTTTTCTACTGTGTCTTTAATCATAATTTTAGAAGAATAACAAAGAAGGAATATGTAATTCCTTATCATTTCGAATAAGGATAGTATTGATGATTCCGCGAATGATGTCTATTGGGCCGAAAAATTCTCCTTTCCCAATTACTAATACATAATCTCCCCCCATTTCGTAAGGATCCCAACAGTAAATATAATACGTTCCAGGGTCGGATATGTTTCTATCAAGAACTGGGCCTTCGTAATATGATTTTCCACCAAACGGTTCGAAAAATGTATCTCTTTCAACTCCGGGTTCAACATTTTCCATGATAATTCCGCCGTATCCTTCAGGAATTGTAAATGGTACCGATTGGTTGATTTCTGGAAGTCCAGGTCCGATTAACGCATACCATGGGACAAAATCAGCATAAATATCATCTACTACTGGTACAATGAGTTCAAGGTAAATATTCACTGGTCTATTTCTGACTTTAAATTTAAACACATCTATGTCATCTCCATTCTGTCCGTTATCGTTTTCGATCCATGAATAAAATGCCTTTGAATATTCAATCATCTTCCACACGTAAAATGGATTTTCCTCTGAATAATCAGATCTTTCAATATATGGAACATGTGCAGTTGCAATAGTTACAAGGGAAAGAATTGTTAAAACACTTATACAAATTACAAATTTTTTTCGGATATGAATACCTCCAATATACAAAGTGGTATTATATTTATATAATTTCTTGTGATTACATATGAATTATCGTCAAGTATTAAACAAATAATGATGAAAAAATAAATATTTTGTCAATTATCTTTATTAATAAGTCTCAAATACTATGAATTAATTAGAATGTTGTATGGTTGAACAAGCGCCATATAAGGTTTTACAAAAAAAAGATAAAATAGAGATAAGAAAATATCCTGAATTAGTAGTAGCATCTACAGGTAAGGATATTGATAACTCTGCATTCAACTTACTTTTTAATTATATAAATGGAAATAATAAATCAAATAGGAAAATCTCAATGACTGCACCAGTAATCACAAAAAAATCAAATGAAAAAATTCCAATGACTGCTCCAGTCATTTCAAAAACAAATTATATGGCATTTGTTTTACCAAGCTCCTATTCAAAAGAAAATGCTCCTATTCCAACTAATACAAAAATAACTATAGAAACCATTCCAGAAAGAATTATTGCAGTTCTTCAATTTAGCGGAAGAACAAATGAAAAATCCATAAAAAAACATACTCAAATATTAAAAAAACAGGTAAAAAAGGCACAATTCCAAACTGTTGATGACATGTTTCTAATGAGGTATAATAGTCCTTTTACACCAGGTTTTCTACGAAGAAATGAACTTGCAGTAGAACTTGAAAAGAACGAAGAACAATTTGAAAAAAAGAATCAAAATACTTTTGAAGATAAATGAATTATTCTTATAGACATTGATGAAAAACATAACAAAATTTTTCATTTTCATTCTCGATGAGCTCATTTTAATTAGTATTATAATCATGGTTATGTGGTATTTACAGGTCTCAATTGAACTTTTTTTATTCATTATTGTCCTAATTTTATTAGCCCTTGGATTCATTAGTTATGTGTTCATTCCTCAATTAAAAAAACCTATGACTGGTTCTGAAGGATTAATTGGTGAGAAAGGAAAAGCTTTGGAATCATTTGATAAAAAAGGAAGTGTTCTGGTACATGGAGAGCGCTGGAACGCAATTTTAGATGAAGGATATGTCGAAAAAGATGATGAAGTTATTGTTCAAGAAGTCAAAGGTTTAACAATTATTGTCAAAAAAATATGATTTTTTGCTTTTAGTCTGAAAATTTTAAATATTATTTTTTTCTAGATGAAATCAATTTTCACAGTATATTTAAAATTCTCGATTGTCTTTAGAAAGATGATTGTATCCAACAAGAAGTAAAGCTTTTGGCTGAACAGGTACTTTTGGAAATTGTTTATGATAACAGGGTAAACAGAGATAACCTTGAAAAATAGAACTATATATTTGATCAACTGGATTTAATCTCTTAAAACATTTTTTACAATATCGTTCAGAATCAACAGTACAATTATTCTTCATTGTTTCTCACAAAAGAATATTTTTTTAGCTAATCATATATAAATATAGAATGGAAAATCTACAAAAGAAAAATACCTTCTCCTTGAAAGAAAGGCACTTTGAAAAAAATTCATTTCAATCAAAAGAAAATATTTATAGGCGTCAAAGAGAATGAGTACTTTGTAAAGGTGTTTGGATTGAAAAACTTGAAATGTTTGTTTGGTTTCCATAAATGGACGAAACTTGGAGGCCCCAAAAATGTTGGTGGTGGAACATTTGAACAACGATACAGATGTACTCGGTGTTATAAAGTAAAAACAGTTAGGAAATAATTCATAAAATCGAATAAATCGTAAACAAAAAACGTTTATTATCAACCACTAATAAAAATGGCAGAAAAGCAAGAGGGAAAAGGTGATGGATGCACCCTCTTGACAGTTCCCCCGTATCAATCGTCTGTCTAATTTCAATAATATCATTCATCTTTTAAATAACCAAAAGAAAGGTAGGTGAAAGTATTTTTTTGAAATTCAACTTGAAATACAACAAAAAGATACAAAGGCCACAATACCCCATCAATTTTATTTTAGAATAGTGAAAAAGTGGGATGATGACGAGATGGACTCATCAAGAGTGGGGACAGAATGAATTTCGGGACTTTGGGATTGGGTAAAAAATTCATTCAAAAGACACTCTTCATTTATGGTTCCATCACGATTTTACTCATCCCTCAAAAAAATAAATAAAATGATAATTTAAAATAGTTACCATTTTAATAAATATTATAATCATAAAATAAAAATAATTGAGTGTTTATTAACAAACAAATAGTTCACAATCCAATTAAAGAATTGATAAAAACCATATTTTTT
>CAYOTP010000103.1:0-3938 GCA_964406955.1 uncultured Thermoplasmatales archaeon
ACCACCATCCTACTTCGTAATGATTCGATAATAATACGATATCCATCACTCGTATTTCTCCATCGTTATTCACATCTTCTCTTATCCACCCGGGGGGGCCGGATTCGGCATATTTTTCAGAGATTGCAACTAAATCTAGCATGTCGCAAACTCCGTCCTTGTTGATATCCCAATTCGGGGGCATCGAATAGGATTGGATCGTTGTTTTATTGCTATTACCACTGGAATCATCACTCCAGATGTAGTAACTATAGTTTCCATAAGTGCTCAAGGTAGTGTTGTAATAGAACATATCACCGGCTAGATGGATCATTGAAACATTGGTTGCAACGTCATTTCTGTCGGTATAGTTCAGTTGGACTGAATCCAGATCATCATCTGAGATACTCACACTGAAATTCACCCAGCCGAAAGGAGCTAGGGTGTCAGAGGGTGTAGAAGAGACAACCAAAACCTCGCCAATAGAAGGGGATGATACATCAACGATGGTGAATGTTTCTAAAGATGAAAGAACGGTATTTCCTGACGTATCGATGGCAAAAAAGAAAAAGGAATATGATCCAAGCGATGAATAAGACTCCAAAGAATAAAACGTATCAAGGCTTTGATTGGAAACAATGGAAAGGTTTTGTGTGGATCCATCTGGATAGCTTATGTTAACGAAAACATCTGCAATGGCGATGTTATCAGTGACCGTAGCCGATAGGTTCACCATCCCATCCTTGACTTGAGATGCTGGCGTTGCCTGAACCGTATTGATGATGGGATCATCATTATCTGTAACTGATACTGGTGATTGATAGCCGGAAACAACGATACTGTTCCCAGATTGATCCGAGACATAGATCGAATAGGTCATGTCTGATAGACTATCATCAAGCTCATGAGAATAGGTCCAGAATGAAGAATCATACACCATGGAGGCATTCTCTGATAGTGATCCATGGGACCAATCGATTTTCACCGTTAGATCCTCTTCAGCATCAACATTGTCACTGACGTTGACAAACCAAGTGTACATATCTTCAGTCGTCCCAACTGCCAATGAGGTATCACTTTCGATACTAGGATCATCGTTATCTGTTACCGTCACTGAAGAAGGATCAGTTGTCAGAGAGTTACCATGGGAATCCTGGGCATAGATCGTATAGGTCATATCGCTGATACTATGATCTAAAGAGACTGTTTTTTCAAAATAACTTCCACCCACATGATCCATGGATAGATTACCACTATTGCTACCATGGGACCAATCGACTTTCGTAAGTATGTCTATAGCGTCATCAATGTTATCGGTGACACTTACATTGAAGGTATATTCATCTCCAGTTGTCCCAACGGCCATACCATTGTCCGTAATGAGAGGTGCGGTCGCATCGATCTGAACTGAACCATTGATGACACTGACCGGTAGATACATCGTTTCATTGGTCAATCCGGCATCAGTGAGCGATATTTGAGCAGTTCCAGAGACACCCAACGCAGTGAAACTAATGAGCACGAGACTTCCACTCTCTGAAACGTTACCCTGCCCGAGGATTAAACTATACACATTGCTAATGGTCCCCATTGTATTGTTGATGGTGCCATTATTGTAGAACGTCTCAAATCCATCAAAAATCGTTCCTTCACTGACACTATTGGCTTTTAGAAGGGTTTCATCAAAGGAAAGCGAAAGTTCAAAAGCTTTCATCGATTGAACAGGTTCACAAGAGATGCTGATGGTAAAGGTCTCTGATTTAGAAACAACACTTTGATCAGGTAGGACTCTAACGATCGAGGAAGGATCATCAGCAAGAACTGGATAAATAAAGAAGTTATATACGAGTAACACTGCAAGGGTCAGTGCAAGTATCTTCTTCCATCCATCTTGATGCATATGATCCATCTCCACCTTTTTTTTTATTCAGACTGATTTGTTTGTCCCTAGGTAGCACCCATTCGGTAGAATCGTTCAGATCCATCCGGGTGCAAGCCATCTTCAATTCATTTTTTTGTGGACGATTGTATTTAAAAGGTGGCTGAAAGAATCAAAAAAATGATAAAATAACATAAATATAAAAATAAAAAAAAAGATAGATCAAAGATCAATAGATCCCAGTTGATACAAAAGAAAAATCAATCCCAGATCTTACTTGATAGATCACAATCTAAAAAAAGATAAAAAAAAGAAAATAAAATTTTCACCCTGTCATATGTTACCATCGCTGTCTGTAAAAATCTGAAACCATGCTTAGATCGATCATATCAATGATCCCATCGTTATTCACATCTTCTCTGATCCAACCCGCATCATCGGTCTGTCCATAATGATTGGAAATCGATAAAAGATCTAGCATGTTGACTGATCCGCTCATCGTGACATCCCAGTTCGGCGGTACCACAAACAAATACTGTTCAGAATAAACATGATCTCCGATGAGGTCAGCAATATACAATGAAAAAGAATACGATCCAGCCGATAACCCGCTGAGGTTAAGGAAAAATTCTTCGCTAGACATCATTATCATTGAAGTATTGCTCTGTGATCCGTCAGGATGATTCAAAAGAAGGAAAACCTCGGAAAGTAATGCATCATGGACGATACAAGAAAAATTTAACCAGCCAAAAGAAGGATCAGTATCAATGGGATCAGACTTCATGAGGGAAACATCCGAAATGAACGGAGGTATATGTTCAACGTTGATTGATCCATTCAAAAGAGCAATGGGAAGATACATCGTCTCGTTGGTGATTCCTACATTGAACAGTTCAATATCTGTTGATCCTTCGACCGGATGAGTGGTGAAGGTGATTTCAACAAGATCTCCTTGAGTAGAAACGTTACCTGAACCAAGGATCAGGCTATATATCGAAGTGATCTCGCCTTTCAAATGATCCATCGATCCGTCATTAAAAAAAGTGGTATGTCCATCAAAGATATCTCCCTGGGTAACAGTTGTTGCTTGTATGATCTCTGGATCGTAAGAGACACAGAGTTCAAATGATTTCATCGCTTGCCCGGGAACACAATAAATAGACACTGTGAACGTATCATTCGGACCGACAGTCAACATGGAAGGACTTACTGATATGGCTGTAACAGGATCTTGGGCACCACTTGAAATGATAAAAGGTTGCATCATCATTAATATGATCATAATTATCATTATCTGTTCCAAATGATTTTTCATCTTTTCCTTTCCATCCATCCGTTTTCACCCAAACGTATCCTTTGTTTAGGGTTGTTTTACCTTTTTTTCTTACTTTGATTAATCCTTCCTCTTTATGCAAAAAAACCCAAAAATTAAATGATTTAATTGATATATAAATATATCTAAAATTTAAATTTTATAATTATGTTTTATTTTAAATTTCTGTCGGCCATAACCAAAAAAAAACAAAAGAAGGATAAAAAAAAGGTCAATGACGCTTGATTTGTTACTACCATAACCTGATTAATACATGAGATCTTTGATCCGTAAAAAGAAAAAAAACTTTCTACTATTATTCTACATAAATTATAATCAAATGGATAACAATAAACAATCAAAAAAATAAATCCATCGTTATATGAAACAAAAACTTTAAAAAAATAGATATGTTTTTAAACAACGCCCTCATAGTTTACAATAATCCTATAGAAAAACGATTGAGAGAAGGTGGATGACTTATTACTCTAAAATATCTACTATCACCAAACTATTGGAAAGCTAGAAAAGTTCTAGATTGTAAAGACCCCTTGGACCGAGCCATACTCGAATCCGTAAAATATGACGAATTGATGGTAAATATCGTTCATGTATCATCCTAAGAACAATTACATAATGATCCAAGGACACAAGGTATTTGTTTTCTTAGATTACTTCATGCATTTTTTCAAAAAAATTCAATAAACTCTTTTTTTATAGAAAAGTAGCGAGAAAACCACCGGTTTCATCCGGTGGATGAATCGCTTT
>CAYOTP010000104.1:0-3859 GCA_964406955.1 uncultured Thermoplasmatales archaeon
AATGATATTTTAAATAATGCAGTAATAATTAAAAAAGGAAATATTATTGATCAAAATATAAATAAATTTCAGAATAGATAATTATTATTCATCTATCTTCTGAATATTTTCTCTTATAAAAATTTAAACCAGAATTCAATGGAAATAACATGGAATGAATTGGGTGAATGGATTGTTTCATATGCTCATAATCAAACTATATACAAAGAGTTGAATGTTACATCAGTCTCAGAAAACATCACAATAGAACCAGGCTTTGAATACATTATCAAATCAACATCCTATTCTAGTAATGCTAATGAAGATAAAACTGATTCAACTGATACAAGTGAACAAGATGATCAAATCCCTTTAACAAATATACTAATGATTCTTTTGATTGCTAGCTTAGTCATCTATAGCGTGTTTAAAGCGAGTAACAAAAAAAAGTAGATGAACCTGCTTGTTCAATTTTTTTAGAATTCTTTGTAGTAACAACTACGGTTTTGAACCCAGAGATTATCGCCTGAACTGATCCTTTGTTCGTAGAAAAAAATAGAAGAATTAAAGGATTGGTTACTAAAAAAACAGGTTGGTTCAACTCCCAAATGAATATTGTGCTAAAAGAATAGCTAGAGAACATATAGAAAAGACAAGAAACACAACACAATACAAAACAACATCACACACAACAGAAAATCAATAAAACCTTCATTAGCACACAACTCCATTCAAAAACCGTAACATCAAACAACAACCAATCACATACAAATTCCACGGCATAAATAATCCATCTTTCTCCGAATAAAAACAAATGTTCCTCAGGTAATCAATCTTAATCAAAATCAGTGGTATCAACAAAATTCTATATTCTCTGTATCTCCAAAAATGTAGATCAATAAACAAAAAAACTTTTTTTACAATTCAACAAAACGAAACTCTTGTATTCCCGGAACATTAAATCGTTCTTCAACTTTTTTCTTTTCCTTCATACTTAAAGACTTTTCAACAAAAACATAACCAATCAATTCATTGTGTTCTGAGACACCAATAAAGGGATTCTCTAACAAAAAATTTCTTAACGACTCACAATCAAGATATAAATGTAATCCATAAACATTTGGAAAAATGTTTTATCTGTTTTAACAGCGTTCATCCCCCACTTTTTTTATATTTAAAAAAACCATTATGAAAGAATGGTTCAGCCGCACCAAAATTAAATCGTTTAACTCCTTTTTCTTTTGCATACTGAATTGAAAAATAATGCCGGGCTGCAGTAATACCTTTTTTCAATAAACTCGTATCACCATCACGGATTCCGGCATAACGATTAAACAATTCCTTACCACTCTTAAGAAATAAAACACCAGAGACTGGATTACCTTTCTCATCATGAACTAAAAACAATTTGTACCCAGATTCTTTAAGATAACGAAAAAAAATGAATGGTGGAATATAGGCTAATTCCTCTTTATGCCGATTATAAACCATTGGAAGAAACATTGAATAATAAAAAAATGAATCTTGTCAATATCGTTAGTTATCTCAAAAGAAAAATCAGATTTTTTAACTTTTTTAATATCAGTATACGCACTATGCGTAATATACTTCTTATCAAACAAACATTCAATAGATTGAGAAGTATCTAACACCATTTCAACCATTGAAGTAAAAACCAATATACCCGCTTTCAGTAAGAGGCGATGATAACTATGAAAAATGAAATAAGGTCAATGTATTGTCCTACCATGGAAATTTAATAGTGATGTATTTTTTCAAGCAGCCGTTGTCGATTCCAGAGTTCCACCCCGAGTTTTTCTGCCATTTCCTTGGCTTGTTTGGTGAACTTACTGGTCGTTACTACTAAGACGTTCTGTGCATCAAATAACTGTTTCGCGGTGAATACTTGCTGGATCGCGGTTGGCCCCACTGGTTGCTTCCATCGTTTCGCCTGCACCACGGTAATCTCCCCAAATCGCTTCAAGATTAAATCTGCTCCTTGATCACCAACTGGCGGGGTTTTGGTCACCTGATGCCCGAGGATTGCAAATAAGGTAGCCAGATACTGTTCAAACTCTACACCCGTCATTTGGTCTAGGGATTTCCCTTTTTTTCGAAATCCTGCTTTTAATCGGCGTTCAAAACGCTTAAGTTCCATCATTCTTTTTTGATGCTGAATCAGTGCAATCAACTCATTCTTCGTGAACGTTTTGTCTTTGAATTTCCAAAGATAACACTGAAGACTAAAGAAATGCAAAAAATAATTTTCTCCAAATTGCTGTAAAAAATAGATGATGATCTCCTCAGTGCTAGCTAGCTTTTTTTGTTCAACCTTTCGTTCAAATGCTTTCCATGTCTTCAAACGCTGTGCATCCATAGCATCTGCATTTATCCTCTTGATGAGGAGATCTAAACCTGCTTTGGAGAACGGAAGATGATACTGATACGTTAACAAATCATATAACCGATCAGTATCCTGAGCACTATAGTGATATGCTCCCTCTATGAAATGATCTAGGAGTTCAAGTAATTCTGCGTTGACGAGAGCAGAAAAATAACACCCATACGCATCATCTCTCTTACCAAGAGCTAATAACACATTTCCTTTACTGATCAATAATGCTCCATTATCCGTCTCTCTGCGCAATCCTTGATTATAATACTGCAATGCTTCTCGGTACCGTCCTTGGTAAAATAACTCATTCCCAGAAGATATGAATGAGTCTATTGAAAAATTATTACTGGTTTCCATTGTTTCCTTTTACCTCATTTTTTTTGCATATATTCTCTTTATTTGAAGGAGTGAACGATAGACCTTAGTCTGAAGTTTGTTGTTTTGAATGATTACAATCTTCTTTTTGCCTCCTTCCACATTTGAAGCATACAACCCACTGCATTGATACCTAAAAAAACATAATCTGAGGAAGAAGAGGAATCAGATGGTTGATTTCCCTCGCTTTGAGATTGCTTAAATGTTAAAGATTTTGGATTTTTTATCAATTCTTGCGGATGACTTTCATCTGTCTGATTAAAATCAGTATGATGATTTACTTCTATCTTTTTTTCCTTCCCAAGATTACTTATAAGCCTTTGGAATTCTTCACAATCCTGTTGATTCTCCTTGTTAAGATCTGATTTTATTTGATGCATTTCATTTCGTATTTTAGCATAAAATTTTTCGTTTCTTATTTCCTGCTCTTTCTCATATTCCACCTTTTCTTTTTTATATTCCTCTTTTTCTTTATGCCTCTGCTTCCTCTGTTGTTCCAACTTTTTTTTATGAGCTTTATAATGAATTTGACGAATTTCTTGTAGCTTTTTCTCAAGATATCTATTATCATTATGGATTTTGCTTTCAGGTTTGTCATTATCGTTTTCAATTTCACTCTGAATAGGTTTTTTTTCTAAGAGATGAGGAGGTTCTAAAATAGGGTTTTGAAACGATTGAATAGGTATTTTTTCGTTCTGAGAATCCAATGCATGGGATCTAGGCTTTGAATGATTCATACTATTCTTCTTATGAATATTTGGGCGAGATGCAAAAATCGAGCTTTGATTCATTGAAGAAAAAATTTCGAGAAGGACAGGGGGCCACTCAGACATATCTTTATATTTATAGATGTTGAGCCACCGGTTAACTGTATTCTTACTTATATGCAATCTCCAAGCAATTTGTCGCTGTGAAAGACCTTTCGCATCAAGTTTGATGATTTTTAAAATTATTTTTTTTGGTAGCTGGTTCATATTTTTACCCTCCACCAGTTATGAAAAGAAAATCAGATATAATGTTTATAAATGTTACTAAAAATTATGATTTTGAATTTTTTGTATTTTAATTTAAAATAATTTAAATAGATAGTGCAAAAAAACATTAAATAGA
>CAYOTP010000105.1:0-3755 GCA_964406955.1 uncultured Thermoplasmatales archaeon
TGTGGTTTCAGATTCATTGATTTTGGAGGTCACCAAAATAAATTAAAAAGTCTCATAATTCATAGAAAGAACTTAATTATTAACTAACGATGGAATTGAAACAATGTAGGATGCAAGATTTGACTATTGTTTTCACCGGTAAAAAATCAATGTTTTCTCATACTGAATCATTCATCTATGGCTTTACCGGTTTTAATAAGATAACATGCGAGAAAATCCACAAGCTTTAGTTATGGGATGAATCGTAGAATCAACTCTTTTTCAGTTCTTTCTTGTCTTTGTTGTTCCTTCCTACTACTCTTATTCTGCTAGTGATAACGCGTATATACTCACCAGACAAAACATTACCTTTTGTACCGCAGCTTGCGGGAAATGACGCCTGTGGGGGGGTACTTGTAAGACCGGTACATCAGCAATCTGCTGATGAGTCGGCTGTTGCCGTCAAAGCAGGAACCATATCTGAGTAAAATTTAGTTCTCATAGGATTACACCTCACTAAAAGCCTGCGTTCTTTAGATATAGGATGATGTCACGTATCTGTCACTATTCATTCTTTGAATATAAAAATATCTTCTATACTAGTATCAAAAACTTTTGAAATATCGTATGCAAGTTTAAGAGATGGATTATATTTTCCCTTTTCTAAAAAAACTATTGTTTCTCTTCGCACTCCGACTTTTTCAGCCAGTTCTTTTTGGGTCAGGTCATGTTTAGCTCGATATTCCTTTATCCTTGTTTTCATGGTATCACTATCATTCAAACTTTTTCTGGATTCTTTTTAAAATATATCTCAGTTATAACTTGAATTCCAGTGGGAACGATGAGCAGAAAAATCAATAATGTTTTTACATTTATTCGATATGAAAACCCCATCAAGATTAATGAACCAATTAATATGAATCGAGTTATGGCAAGGGCATGGTACGCAGATTTTCTCTTCAATTTATTCATAAATTCATCATCTTTCATCTCGCTACTATACATATAAATTGTATGAAGGAGAGAAACAAGAATAGCTAGACCAATAGCAATTAAAGGAAACAAAAGAGATTCTGATACTAAATCACCTATTTTAATGCCGAGAACAAAGAACATTACTATCGAGATTAAGAAGAGCGATATTATACTGATACCGACATATAGAATGTCATTTTTTTTCATTGTTACTTGTGCCTCCTTTTTGATGAAAAGATGTTTTTTTGGATTACTTTAGGCCAATCTATTTTTACTGTTAATCCTGATTTATCAGATCTTACATCTGGATAAGTGTTCTTTTCTATCGTTTTAGTCCAATGCGTATGTTTTAGTTTATTCGCGTTTTTCTTACCCAAGATGTTGTTGTAATTTTCTAACATAATATTAGATATATATAACATTTTATAAATAATTTTTGGATAAGTTTAGCGTGGGTTTGTGATCCTAAAAATATTTTCCACCTGATCATTACATAATTTTTTTTGGTTCTTATCCACTTTTGGGTAGGTAAATCTACCGATTTCCTTCAGATTGGATTAAATGAATATAATTGTTCAAATCATGTGTTCATCAAATAGGATTCCTCAATAAAAATGACGATTAAATCAAAATAGATATTTCAATACTCCTCCAGGATAATGAATCTCAAAAATCAAATCGGTGACAAATCATTTATTTCTAGGAGAAATAACTACGGCCTAAAAATAAGAAGACTCTTTTTCATCCTCCTTCCACGCCATGAATGGCGCGGTTTTTCCCCAAATCAGGGGAACAAAACGACTGCCATCGTTTTAGGTGATTTCTTCCATACAATTCATAAACCAAACTAAAGTTTGGGGACTTCTCGCTTGGTTTCTCATTAAATAATTTTTTATAATAGTACTATGATAATAACCATAGTTGCTTTCTTTATACACAGTGATCCAAATGAATTCAATAGCTAAAAACACTCGTCAAGTAGTAATTATAAGTATTCTTATCATGCTTCTTTTCTTTAATCTCCCCCAAATTTATTTAATAAATGCTGAAGAGCAACAAAACACATTCATCACAAATCAAACCGATTCATTCCCTGATGAACAATACGTGGATCGATTGCTTAAGATTGCTAACATGCCCGGCTTTGCCGTTGGCATCATCAACAAGAAAGGTTCAGTAGAAACATACATGTTCGGTGAAACGAAAAGAAACACTGGTAATATACCTACTAAAAACACGGTTTTTCTTGCAGCATCACTTACCAAAACAGTGACCGCAACAGCAATCATGCAACTTTGGGAACAAGGAAAAATAGATCTTGAAGAAGACATCAATAATTATCTTCCATTTCCCTTAAGGCATCCTGATTATCCAGATATCCCTATTACCGTTCGGATGCTGTTAACACACACTGCTGGAATTACCGCTACGTTATGGAGACCGTTTCTGTATTTTTCCGTATTTCACTATCCCCCAGACTGGTATGAATATTATCTTACCCCTGGAAATCCATTTTATCATCCTGAAAACTGGGATGATTATCCACCGGGGGAAGGAATCTACTATACATCTCTAGTATATGATCTGCTTAGTTACATTGTTGAACGTGTAACTAATATGTCATATCAAGATTATTGCAAACAATATATTTTCGAACCATTACACATGCATAATACTAGTCTACGCTTAACTGAGATCAACTTTGATCAACTTGCCACTTTTTATGGATACCTCTTTGGAGTTTATTTTCGAATTCCCCCTTATGAAATCCATATTGATGGATCTGCTGGAATGTATAGTACCGTTGAAGATCTCTGTCATTTCCTAAAGATGCACATGCAACATGGATACTATCAGGGAACTCAACTACTTCAACCTGAAACTATTAAACAAATGCACACGGTGCAATTCCCACATCTCCCCAGTTATGATATTTATAGGGACAATCGAAATTACGGTTATGGTTGGATTGTGTGGCCTGATGAAAATCAAACGTATGAAAAAGGAATGCAGGGACATTTAGGAAATAATCCTGGAGGACTTGCATCAATGACTGTGTTAAATGATACGGGTGTTGTTTTTTTTGGAAATGAATGGATTCGGATTTCCTATCAGCAAACAATAGTTATGTTCATGCTTAGAGAATATTTTCATACTAAAACCAAACCAATCAATCTATTTTTCTAACCAAAAAAATGATGAGTTGCGTCAAAGTGTTATCTTGTTACTTTTTCAACTCGTTCAATGGTTTTATCGACAATAATCCTTTCTTTTGATAATAACATCAAATTGCATCAGGAATCCTTTTTTCAGCACAACAACCACAAACAACAGAAAAACACTTTCACACGCCCCACTTAAGCCCTCAACCAATAACATCACAACTCAAAACACCTATCCTGCCATCAAAAAACGATTTAGTGAACGGGAGAAAAAAATTAATTCTTAGAAGAAAACAAGGACGAGGAAAAAACGTCCACATCTCACAAAAAGGAGAACAATTGCTTAGCCACCAATAATGGTCATATTGATTTCCTTACATACAGAAGAATGTATTTTATAATTTACTAATTACTAAATTTCACCATAAAAGAAAGTAATTTAAACTCAAAAGTATTAATTAATACATCATCTTTTGTTATATAATTTATTTAAATAAATTTAATAAAATAAATTAATCAATAAATTAAATTATTTATTGCAGGGGACGAGATTTGAACTCGTTTTTCTCCTGTTAAAAACGGTAAAAAAATGCAGGGGACGAGATTTGAACTCGCGGACCTCTGCAGGACAAGGCCCTC
>CAYOTP010000106.1:0-3754 GCA_964406955.1 uncultured Thermoplasmatales archaeon
GGCTGATGAGAAAAAAAGTAATAGGGCAAACCGGAAGTTAAACTTCCTGAAAACATATATTTTCTATTCGTTAGAAAATTACGAATAAAAAAAATAGTAAATCCAAAAGAATAAAGCGTAATGAACACATTTAGAGTTCTACGAATGAAAACACTCTTTTTTCAGATGTAATTACAACGTATAATACGAAAACCCATGATCTTTTGCATCTCTAAAATATCCACGGACATCAACTAGAATTGGTGATTCATTCATACTATTTCTTAATTCATCTAACGAGATCTCTTTGAATACATCATGAACAACCGTTATGATCACTGCATCAAAGGATTCATCAGCAATGGAATCAACAGCAGGAACACCAAAAGACTCAACATCCTCCCTAGATAGCATAGGATCATATGCATAAATATCACACTGATAGTCCTTTAACTCACTAATGATGTGTTTCACTGGTGTCTCACGAGTATCATCAACATTTTCCTTAAAGGTAAGACCCATGATCAACACTTTAGAACCCTTAATCACTTTACCAGCGTTATTCAATGCTTTAATGGTCATTTCAGAAACATGTTTAGGCATAGAATCATTCACCGCTCTACCAGCTAAGATCACCTGAGGATGATAGCCGATCTCCTGAGCCTTATACACTAAATAAAACGGATCCACTGGAATACAATGACCACCAACTAGACCTGGTGTGAACCGAATGAAATTCCATTTTGATGCAGCGGCATCAAGCACTGCATTGGTATCAATTCCAAGACGATGAAAGATCAAACTGAGTTCATTAGTCAACGCAATATTTAGATCACGCTGAACGTTCTCAATTACTTTCGCTGCTTCAGCGGTCTTAATGTTGTCTGCTTCATACACCTTGGTAACTAAACCATACGCGGCAACAAGTCTTTTCGTCGTACCTTCATCCATCCCAGAAACAATCTTTGTGATCTTATCGATAGTATGCTCACTATCTCCTGGATTCACTCGCTCAGGAGAATACCCCATGAAGAAATCAACACCCAGTTTCAACTTTGATTCCCGTTCAAGAATAGGAGCCATCACTTCTTCAGTCACACCAGGATACACCGTGGATTCAAGAACAACAATAGCACCATTCCTAAGATTTCTTCCAACAATTTCACAAGCACTCACAACAAACGAAAGATCAGGTTGCTTGGAAGAAAGAATTGGTGTGGGAACAGCGATGATCACAATACTTGCTTCTTTAATTCTAGATTCATCTGTAGTCAACTCAGCTGAAACAGTTTCAGAACGTAACTGTTCAACCTTTTTTTGATTCACATCAAAACCGATCACTTTCACATATTTCTCAAATTCCTTAAGAAGCGGCCACCCAACATACCCAAGGCCAACAATCCCGATGACTTCATCTTTCACATCTATTTCAAAAACCATGATACTGTCTCCTTTAAACCTTCTTTGATAGAAACCGTTGGATCAAAACCAAACGCTTCTTTTGCTTTTGAACTATCTGCTAGTGAATGCTTGATATCACCCGGACGAGGTGGTTCATAAGTCACCTCAACATTTTTACCAATGATACGCATCAATTCCTTGGCAAGCTGATTCACCGTCATCTTTTCACCACATGCAGCATTAAACACACCAATAACCGATTCATGTTCAGCAGCCTTAATATTAGCCTGAACCACATTATCAATGAACGTAAAATCACGAGATTGTTCACCATCACCATAGATCACAGGGGATTTTCCTTCACTTATCAACCGGATGAACTTAGGAATCACTGCAGCATACTCACTAGCGGGATCCTGACGTGGGCCAAACACATTAAAATACCTAAGAGCAACCGTTTTCAGCCCATACACACCAGTAAACACCTTACAATAATACTCCGCAGCTAGTTTATTCACTGCATACGGAGACAACGGATTAGGCGTCATCTCCTCATGCTTCGGTAAGGTTGGTGAATCACCATACACACTACTGGAAGACGCATAGACTACTTTATCCACTTCATTATCCCGAGCAGCAACCAGTACGTTCAATGTTCCATTGATGTTAGCATGATTTGATTGGAGAGGATCAGAGACACTTCGAGGAACCGAAGGAATAGCAGCCTGATGAAACACCACATCAATACCACTAAACTCTTTTTGCAACAAGTCAATATCACAGATACTACCTTCAACGAAACGAATCTTGTTTTCATCGATGAGATGATCAATATTTTTTTTATATCCCGTTGACAGATCATCGATGACAATGACTTCATTTTCACTAGCAAGTGTTTCAGTGATGTTAGACCCAATGAATCCTGCACCACCAGTAACAATGATTCTTTTATTTTTCATAATCTATTTCTCCTGTAAGAAATTCTAGAGTTATCAATAATACGTTTTAACGAACCTGAAGAAACCTAGCCAGGATATAAATACGTTTTTATCAACATGATATTTTTTTTAAAAAAGGAGGGTAGTAGAATTTCCATCTGATTATGATAGTAAGTTATTTTTATTTTTTATTATCCTTAAAGAATTTTTTATCAATTAAATCTCTGATCCGATGGATCTCAGGTCGATCTGCTGTATCATCTGATCTAGATTCATCTGGCTCTTGTTTTAAAGGTTCCTTGTCAACTAGATATGGATCAGTTGTATCTTCATCAGTTAAATGATCTATGGAGTCAGCTTGAAGGCCACTGGGTGTATCAAAAGGTTTATCTGACCGGGAGAAAAACGGTTGAATTCCTCCATCAATTTTTTTCAGTTGATCAACAAACGTTTCCCCAATACCACTCGATTCAACAGAAGAAGGATCCTGATCGTCTACTTCAACGATTTCAAAGAACCGGTAAAAAATCTTTTTTCCAAACAACACAACAACGATAACTGCTGCACCGGATATAATGAGAAGAAATAACCAGGGAAACGTTGATTCATCGGCAGTATTATCAATAGATTCTGACTCATCAACAGATGAAGCAACAAACACGCTCATGGTTTTACTATACATATTCCCTTCATTATCAGTGACCACTAAAGTTACATTATACCAACCTGGTTCATCATACGTATGATTCGGGTTCAGTCCTGTTGCCGTCGATCCATCGCCGAAATCCCAGAAATAGCTAACGATTTCTCCATCTTCATCGTAACTATTGCTTCCGTCAAAAGAAAACGTCATATTATGCTCATCTGGTTTCATAGATGAGAAATTGGCGACCGGAAGAACGGTTTCATTTGAACTATTATCTTCACTAAATGAGGAAAACACTAGTAATCCTTCGGACCAACTACTATTCAGGCCGTGTTCATCCTGGGCGATAACTTGAATGGAGAAATTTGCTATCTGAAACCAGGAATGGGAAACGGTCACGGTTCGATTGCTCAAATATAGATCGGTCCATTCGCTGATATTACCATCATCCCAACGAAACCGATATCGGATCAGATCACCATCAGGATCATAGGTTTGAGCTGAATACGAAAAAACCCCTCCAGGTTCAATATACAAAGGCCCAGATGGTTTCACTGGTGTAACAGGAGGATTATTCTCATCTTCAACAGGGGGTGGTGGAAAGAACCCGCCGCTACCGCCACCGCCTCCAGGACTTTCAGAGCCACCACCATTTGCATCTGGTTCGGATTCAGTGGTGAACCAAAAGGATTTGTTCAACCATTCACCAGTGGCATTATCCTGAATTGATACGGTCCATTGATAGGTGGTATCATACGCTAGGTTTGATATGCTACAGGTTTTCGTGCCA
>CAYOTP010000107.1:0-3544 GCA_964406955.1 uncultured Thermoplasmatales archaeon
GTATCATTCTAGCAAGTATCACTCTTTGGAGATACAAAAAGAACAGAAGTCAAGCATTATGATTAAATTAATCCTAAGGCGATAAAACAAATCATTTATAACAAAATAACTAATACAGCAAAAAAATGAGCAAGATAATAACCTTAGCCAACATACTTTCCTATATTTTATCACCAACTGTTTTTGCTTTTTACGTGATAATACTCTTTCTTCTTTTTCCCCCTCTTAAAACAACTGTTAATGTACTTTTTAGTTTGATCATTTCAATCCTGTTCTTATGCATCTTTCCCATAGTTGCCATTCTTTATTTTAAGAAAAAAGGGACAGTAGATATCTGGGTTTCAAATCAAAAACAGCGCACGCCGTTTTACATCATTGCCATTATAAGTTATGCTATTGCTTCAGCAATATTCTTTCTACAAAACGAGACGACTTTGTTTGTCTTATCCATGGCTTACGTTGGCGTAACCATTGCAGTTACTCTTGGAAATTTTTTTACTAAGATTAGTTCACATAGTGCCGGTGTCGCAGGGCCACTTACCGCCGTTGGCATCGCATATGGACTGATTGCTATCCCTTTGTTTTTCATAATAATACCTCTTGTTTTTTGGTCTCGTTTGAAAATCAATGCCCATACACCAATCCAATTAACCCTTGGAACAATCATTGGCATAATTGTAACGTTTTTTGTATATTACATCTTCTTTCCAGTATCCCTTCCACTGTCACTATAATTTCACTTACCGTAGCTTAAGAAAACGGACCGGTGACCCAATTAACAAATCCTTTAAAACCCAAACTTATAGAACTACCTAAACCCACTCCTTTTAAACGAATGTCATCATTACTCCAAGCTTCTCGTAATGCTTTAGGATTTTGAGAATTTAACAGATTTCTAATGGTTTCCTCAGTGGTAAACGCATTAATGCTTGGATCTCTGAGTGTGCCTTCAAAAAAATCGACGATATTTCCATCTTTGATTACAACAGCAATTGAAAGTTTGCTTCCATCTGTTTTTGTTATTTCCCAGTTCATTTTTTCATTACTGAAAAAAGAGCTGACATCATACCTGGAGATAACAGAACTTAATTCCTCAACCAATGGATCGGCGACATCGATCAAATCAAGAACAAGATATGCATCTAATGAAGTTATTTTTCCATCTGCATTCAAATCAAATGACATATTAGCAGTTCGTTTACCTGTTGCCATTTCAAGGACTACCATCACATCATCAATGGTGTACTCATTGGTATCCGCCTCACTTTGTTCAGCAAGAATTCCTCCTGAAATAAGAATGAAACAAAAAAAGAAAATGAAGAAAGCAAAAAACCTTTTCATCGTTTTTTACCTCTAACTAATACTAAAACAACTAGGAGGCTTAGACCAAAGATAATTCCTATAAAACCTGGAGTATCATCACTGGTGGATTCAGTTACTGTAAATGTTCCATCTTGGGCTATTGCATTGATCTCAAGTGAATCGGTATCATACACGATGAGGTCTTCAATTCTCAGTGGAGAGCTTCCAGTCTTTTCCAAAATGGTAAATGAGACAACTGCAAGTTCTCCATCCCCATCTATCCCATTTTGATCAGCTATCGCAATTGAGACAAATCCTGAGGTGTCAATATTTGAAGAGATCATTCCTTTATTTAATTCCCCCTTCGACACGCTTTCTGCCTGTAAAATAGTTGGATCATACGTAAAAACCAAATCAAGGCTTCCAACGTCCTCAGCGTTAGCTAGGACAATGCTAACATCAACAACCGTATCGTAAGTTCCAGAAGCATCTTCTATATGGACCTCTACTTGTTCAGCTGAAGCGATGCTTGCCATTACTGAAACACAAAGCAACGTGGAAAACACAATTATTAATCTATTTCTTTGTTTCATATCTATATTCCTCCTCATAAATTACCGGGTAGTTGCCGAGGTTTTATTCCTTTATTAAATCCTCTTAACTTGTAACCCGTATCAAGTACTGCATTTCCTGTTGCCAAATCTAAGATTTCCGCAGCATCAATTGAAGTTACTTTTCCATCATCATTCATATCTGCAACGAGATCTTCTTCAATGAGTCCCACCGCCATTTGCAATGCAAGTAATGCATCTGCACTCGTTATCTTACCATCACCGTTCACATCTCCTTTTAATGATTCTTCATCTTCAACTGAAAAAAACGCATTCATTATCTCCATATTGATTGCTGCTGCATCACGATCATTAGCTAGAGCTGAAAGAATTAACGGGCTTATGTCTCCTTCATTTCCAATAACCTCAAAAGTAATAATTGCAATGGATCCCTCTCCATCAATACCCTCTGAATCTACTAAACTGATGTTGATGATTCCAGGTTCAATGTTGTGCATAAACAATGAATCAGCGGTAATCGCGCCAGTGGTCAATGTTAAAGCTGATAATATCGAATCATCATAAGTCAAGGTAATATCCATGTTTCCAATGTTTTCAGCATCACTTATTTTTATTGGTAATTGAACTTCACTACCTGGAGTGCTTTGAGTTGTATCTACCGATAGGATAGTGCCTTCTGTTGTATAACCTGAAAAATTAAATCCACCAAAAATACCTCCATAATAAGAATCGCCCATACTAAAACTTCCGAATTGTAACGCAGAATGATCATAATGACTGCCCATTACTGGAATGATATAATCTAGGATAAGAGCTCCAGTTTCATCATCATAGTACATCACTGATCGAACGGTATATTTTTGATCTTCATCAGTGATTCCCCCGTCATAATTAACTTTTATACTGTTCTCTTCAGTTATAGTTAATTTATTAGTATCAACCGTTTCTGAACCATAGTCTGCCTGAACGTTAAATGAACCTTTCGCAAAACCAGGTGCTCCTGCACTTATTGTCGCCCCTGCTGAAAATTCAAAAGAGCTGGTATGTTTTCCAGCCTGGTATTCAGATTCAGTTAATTCCAGCCAAGCACTACTTTTATCAGCACTTATCACAAATTCAATATAGTTAATCAGATTTTTTGATTTATATCCTAAAAGTTCACCCATCGTACCTGGATACGTTCTGATATCGCCCACCGTGTGAATGGGAGAGTTGTAATCATCGAGTGTGATACTCGGCGGCGCTATTGGAACAACTGCCATGATATATTGTTGCTCTCCATCAACTACTGCCATGTTAGGAGGATTAATTATTGGGAACTCATAAACGTCGTAATGTGTCGTTGTATGAATCACTCTATCCTTGATATCTGCAGTTAATCCATGTCCAATGGTTTGAGTGAAGCTTCCGCCAGTCTCTCTTTCAAATTTCGATGAAGATTTTGCGCTTAGTTCAGCCTTTGCCTCAGCAAATTTAGAAAAGCCATAAGAAATTGATATTTTTGCTGAAAAAGCAAAATCAGTTGTAGTCTTTAATGAATGGCTTGTTTGTTCACCGATCTCATTTTCATGACTTGCATAAAAAACACCGCTATCATTAATGACACCAAGATGTTTTGGTGGAGCATTTATAATTGCAATAACTTGATCTGCTATAGTTTGCTGACTATG
>CAYOTP010000108.1:0-3426 GCA_964406955.1 uncultured Thermoplasmatales archaeon
TGAAAAAATAAATGGGTTGTTTCCTTCCACCTTTTAACGTTACTTCCCGTGTGTATAATGTCCAACCTTTGTATTCAAATGCCATTTCATTACCACCTTTTTTTAACAAAAGGATTATTTATAAGGGTTATAAGTTTTTGCTTTTTTTAAAGATGATATTCAAATCTAATTTCGAATACCATCTTGATTTACGGTAAATACTGCTTCCCCTTCTGGAAGATGTGGCGAATCAATTAATCGAGCTATCCGTTTAGGTCCTTTACTTTTTCGTAAATAAATACGAAACGTAGCGGTATGACCCACAATATGTCCACCTATTGGACGGGTTGGATCTCCAAAAAACGCATCTGGTTTTGAAGAGACCTGATTGGTGACACAGACCGCACCGTTATTTAAATCACTCCATCTAAGAAGATCATGCATATGTTTGTTTAATTTCTGTTGACGATCGGCTAATGCACCTCTACCAACATATTCTGCACGGAAATGAGCAGTTAATGAATCAACGATTAGCAATCCTACAGGTTGTTTTTTAGAAAGTTCAAGTACTTTATCGACTAGAAGCATTTGATGACTTGAATTGTATGCCCTTGCAACAAATATATTTTCCAAAACAGTATCGGGATCTAATTCAAGTGCATTGGCCATTTGAACAATTCTTTCAGGACGAAATGTATTTTCAGTATCAATAAAATATGCACAACTTTCCATCCCACCTTTTTCTTTTGGTAATTGAACATTTACGCAGAGCTGGTGAGCAATTTGAGTTTTGGATGAACCAAATTCACCAAATAATTCAATTATTGATTGAGTTTCAAAACCTCCGCCAAGTAGTTCATCAAAGATTTTTGAACCAGTGGTTATTCTCCCGACTTTTTCCCGACGATCGAGTAATGCTGAACCCGTTTCAAATTCTCCGATATTTGCTACTTTCCTCGCTTCAAGAATCATTTTTGCTCCAGTAGACTCACCAATTTCTGCAGCATCTGTTAATTCTCTTGGCGACGATACAGCTATGCTCATAATATCAGTATAACCTGCTAACCGAAGTTTTTCAGCGGTTGCAGGACCAACACCAGGCAGATCATCAATCGTTTGAGTTTTAGTTTCTTTCCCCATGAAGATACCTTAGATGAAGGTAATAAAATAAGCATTTATAAAAGTACTCCACACCCCAATGAAAGTATTTCTTTTTTTAGGAGTATTTATTTTGTTTATGTTTTCAGTCTTTTTCTTATAAGTTTTCTATAAAAATGATATAATTCATTATCTTCATTATCTATCCAGGGCATTGGCATTCGAGCCAATAAATCACCATGGTTTTTTATCGTCCAAACAGATTTTTTTTGAGTCATTTTTTGTTCAGTTCCATAAAAGATAATTATTGGTTGGGGAAGAGAGAATTGAATTTTAGCAACTTCCTTGAACAAATTAATATCATTGTTACAGTTAAATAAAAATCTATCCATGTCATGATTATCCAAAAAAACTGGAAGTAAAAAATCAGATGGGAAATAAGAAAAATGAGCTTTCAATGTTTTTTTTAATTTATCTTTAAAGTTTTTATTTTTACAAAGATATTGATGAAAAAGTTGCTGTGTAGTAAAATCTAAAACACCATCTAATAAATGAATATAATTTCGAAGTACATTATCTGAAGAATTTTTTCGCAACCATTTCAATCTTTTAAAAGGAATTTGAATTGTATTCAATTCATTCCATGAGATTCCTTGCATCCATGCTTCACCAATCAATATGGTTTCTGGAAAAGATTTCTTCAGTTGCTTATTGAACTCTTTCCAAAATGTATTTGATAATCCAATTACATGATCTAACCTATAGCCGTCAATACCAAAAGATAACCAGTATTTGGCTGCTTTTATTATATGATTTTTTGTTTCATCATTGTTCACATTTAATTTTGGTAGTTCTTTTACAGATAAAAAACTAAGATACTCTTTTGGCCATTCTGTAAAATAAAACCAATCATAATAATAGCTATCCTTAGATGAACAAGCATCTAAAAAATAAGGATGATCTGAGGAAACATGGTTGGGCACAAAATCTGCAATGATATGCATATTGTTTTGATGAACAAGGTCGATAAGTCGTTTTAGATCCTTTTTGTTTCCAAAATGAGAATCTACCTCAAAAAAATCAGTGATATGGTATCCATGATATGCACTCGTTTTATAAAAAGGAGATATCCATAGTGCAGTAACACCAAGATTTTTTAGATATGGAAGTGAATCAATGATTCCTTTTATATTTCCTCCAATGAAATGAGGTTCATTCCAATTTTTAGATGGATCGTAACCCGCAAATCTATCTATTAAAATATGATAAATCACTGCATTTTTTATCCAGTCTTTCATCTTATCAACAGGTTTTAGAATAAGAATAAGTTGATATTAAAGCCTGTCCCCTTTTTAAATGCTTCATTCTCCTGAAAATAAGGCTGCAACTTTATCAACTTGATCTTTATGGGCAAGAACAGTTGCTTTATCTCCTGCGAAAAGCTCCACATCCTCAGTGGGTATAATGAATTTATGATCTCGTTCGATGGCAACAATTAAACTTTTTTTAGGAAGTCCAATTTTTTTTATGGTTTTCCCTGAAAATTTTGAGTTTGGTGCTACGGGTATACGGAAAATTTCAGCATGTTTTCCCACATTCATATAATCTTCAACATCGGGATGAATAATAGATTTGTAGATGTGTTCAGCCATTAATACATTTGGGCTTTTAACCATTATAATATTTTTTTCCGCATACATTGGTTTACTTTCTTGTTGATTGACCACGGAAACAAGATGTTTTACTCCTTTGTTTTTTGCAAGTGAACAAACCATTAAGTTTACGGCGTCATCATCAGTTGTTGCAACAAGGACGTTAGCTTTTTTAATTTCAGCTTCATCAAGGGTTTCTTCTAATGTTGCATCTGCATTGATGGCAACAGCATCAAATTTTCTAGCGATCTCTTCGCAACGTTCTTGGTTCTTATCTATCACTATAATGTTATGTTTAGCTTCATTAAGAATATGTTCAGTCAATCTTTTGCCTATTCCGCCTGCTCCCACTATAATAATATACATATTGATTCCTTTTGAATTATTTTGAATTGTTAACATATTTTCTAAATTCAACCTTGGTAAATTTCTTTTGAATTTAAAAGTTTCCCATGAATTAATGTGTAACGTTAAATAAGTTTAGTTCATATCTAAATTAACTTAATTTTTTAATGTTTAAAGTTTATCTGTTGTTCTTATTTACTAATTCCATATTTACAATTAATAGATGAAAATTTTATATTTAAATATAAATTTTTTAAAAAAACTTTTTATTATTCTAAGTTAAATTTTTTAGTAGTTAACGAACATCATTTAATTAATTAAGATATAAACTTAAATTAATATAATCGTGCTA
>CAYOTP010000109.1:0-2998 GCA_964406955.1 uncultured Thermoplasmatales archaeon
CAAAACCATATAAAATTATAATGATATAAACTTTATTATTTATTTATCCTTTTTTTAATTTTTCAAGGGGAAAAATAATGAATTTCATCAAAAAAATAAATTTCACAGCACCTTATACATAATTTTTTATAATTAATTGTTGTTTGACTTGCTCTGCTATGGCCGAAAAAATAGATTCTGAGCAATACTTCGGAAAGCTCACAATGAAGGATCCATATCGGAAAAAACGATTTTTCGCTGAACATATTCGTGGATATATCGATCTGTTACGACCCTTTACCTTAATGGCACCCTTTATTGTTAGTATGAGCATCATGGTTGCAAGTCTTGTCTATACAAATACACCAATACCTGCTAATTGGTGGCAAACCGTTGGAAACGCAAGTTTTACTGTGGCAATTGTCAATGCTGCATCAAATGCATTAAATCAAGCTGCAGATGAAGAAGGAGATAAAATCTCAAAACCCTACCGACCGATCCCTCGAGGAATCATTGGAACCGATGAAGCACAAAGTCTTGCCTATCTATTGTATCTATTCGCGCTACTTAGAGCAGTACTGATCAATCAATGGTTCGGTTTTTTCATATTTCTCATCATGATATTCACTGTTGCATATTCTCTTCCTCCAAGAACAAAAAAATGGTTATTTATCAATCAGATATGGATTGCTATACCTCGTGGATTATTTGGGATACTTGCAGGTTGGAGCGTATTTGGAAATCCATTGGATCCTTTGCCGTTACTCATTGGAGGATTGGCCACTCTTTTCCTTATAGGGGGAATGACCACAAAAGATATCGTTGATGAAAAAGCAGATAGATTAGTTGGCGTTCGAACACTTGTTAATGTATTTGGAGTGAGAAGAGCTGCGATCATCTCATTTCCTTTTCTAATCGCCCCATTCATCATTATTCCTTTTTTAATCAATAGTAATATACTGCAAAAATACCTTTGGCCACTATCGTTACTAATGTTAGGATCAGTCCTTATCTTTTATCTGATGTTCAGAGGCGATGAGGAAAGTGAAACACTAGAAAACATCCATGCATGGTCTGTGATGTATGTCATTTACATCTTTTATGCATTGGGATTTGCATTTCTTACTATTTTTCAAGATCAATTACCATCATTTCTTACAATTTAATCGGCCGGGGTAAAAGGCCAGCATCTTGAATGATTTGTGGAATTTTTTGTTCCCAAAATAACGCAGTAATATGAATTCCATGGACGCCTTTTATTTCCCTAAGTTCTTTGATGAGTTCATTGGTGACCTGTAACGCTTCCTCTTCAATAGAATCAGAATGGGATAATCGCTTGGAGATCTCATCTGGAATATCAACTCCAGGAACATGAAACTTCATCCGTTCCAACATCCGAACTGATTTTAAAGGCGTTATTCCTGCTAGGATATGAACTTTTTTATCAAGTCCCCTATCCCGAACTTTATCCATATATGTTGCAAAACGATGGATGTTAAACACGCTCTGTGTTTGAATGAAATCTGCCCCTGCAACAATTTTTTTTTCAAGCCGATCGACACGAAGGTCAACTGAAGAGACAAACGGATTAGCAACAGTACCAATAAATACGTGAGGTGGCAAAGAGGTCAATGGTTCTTTATTTTGAAACATATGGACGTCTCTAAGATCCCTAACAATGGAAATCAGTTGTGTGGAATCAATGTCAAAGACACCTTTCGCCTGCGGATGATTTCCTTTTGATTGATGATCCCCAGTGACAAATAACATGTTGTGGATCCCTAACGCAGAAGCACCAAGTACTTCTGATTGCAATGCAAGTCTGTTTCGATCCCTACAAGTCATTTGAAGTACAGGTTCCAATCCACATTCCTTTAAGATACATGAACCCGCCATACTACTCATCCGTACCACTGCCGTTTGATTATCTGTAACATTAAAAGCATCAGCACATCCTTTTAATTGCTTAGCTTTGCTAGATATAGCTAAAGAATCTGCATTTTTTGGCGGTCCTATCTCTGCAGTTACAGCAAAATGACCCTGATCTAATACATCCTGAAGATTCGTTTTCATCATAAGAGTTCACCGATCCTTTTTTAATAATTGAGAATTGGACCAGTCATGAGCTTGGTGAATATGAAGAAAAATTGATTGATAATTCCCTTTAATTATGGATTTTTTGTAGATTTCTTCCCAAACACATGGGTTGTCAGAATAAACCTCACACATGCCATCCTCTGAACCGCCACATGGACCATTCAACATATGTTTTGGACAACGAGTGATAGGGCAAAGTCCATTGAATTCATCAACAATGCAAGATCCACACATGTTACATCGACGGCTAAATGATTTAATATCTGTTTTGACCCCTAAAAACAACGTGTTTGTCCCACTGATAACCTTTTTTTCAGGGAATAACTCACCTACCACTTGTGTACCATCACCACAGGCAAAAACTACTAATGCATCAGCTGATTTGATCTCCTCATCAAACCTTGATAAAAGCCCTTCATTTATTGTAAGATGACAAGCAGGTTCTAAAACGGTCCAACCAGTAACATCTATATTGATTGCCCGTAATTTCTTTTCCAATTTGATTAATTCAATTTTCCCACCACTATGACATAGCGTTGCACATTCACTACATCCAAAAAGAAAGACAGATTGATTACCAATGCATCGAACTAATTCATCAAATGGCTTCTGCTCACTAATAATCATATAAGCAACTGACATTCCTTTGATTCATTTAAGGATTATGCTATCAAAAAATAGTTGGTACTTTATTGAAAAGATTCATAAAAAACATTATGTACCTTTCTATTGTTGAATTCATCTTAGAATGGAAATTTAATTGATACGTAAAACAACCAGAAATACAATAAACACTGGATAATTTTCATTAATTTTTTCTTCATCCACTTCACAATTAGTTCTTTTAATATTTCTATTATAAAATGGTTTTTTGACCGAATGGCAAAAATGGGTGTTGTATATCAATAATGGAACAATCTTT
>CAYOTP010000110.1:0-2809 GCA_964406955.1 uncultured Thermoplasmatales archaeon
TATTAGAACTTATAAGGTTTGTGGTGCTTTCATCCCCTCTCTTTCAAAAGGGGACTTCCCACACTATAAGTTAAATTTACCAGTATCCTCCAACTCTGAGACTGGGATCGCCTAGTAATAGATATTCTTCAATGGTAAACACGTCAGGACCAAAGAAATTCAAGTAATCTGTTTGTGCTTGTGAGAGCATTTCTCCAGCGGTTATTCCTTCTTCATATGCACTGAAGAAGCGAACGTCTAAAAGACCCGCTCCGGCATATACACCATCTTTGTCAACAAATGTGTATGCGGGACGTGTTGCACCAATGGTTGCAATCGCTCCACCATTTTCATGTTTTAGAAAGGCCCATGCAAAAGACGGATAAAAGTCGTCATTTTTATCAAAACCTAGAAGAAATCTAATGAAGGGAGCCTTTAATCCATAATAGTCTTGTAGATCGATGATGCTGAAATCGAATTTTGCTGTTAGACATGCATCAAAGAAGATGATCGGGAGTCGATGTTCGTTGCTTAATTGTTTTATGAATGGAGTATAATACAATATAAGATTCCAATCAAGTATAGCATTTGGTCTATAGGTCCCCCAACCATGTTGAAAGCCATGCCCTGCATAACTCACAAATCCAGCTCCGTTTGATATTGCTTGATTAAATGTTTTTGCATTTAAATTCCGTTCAGATGCCCATAATCGTATTTGTTTGAATTCTGGGACTTGTTGACCTACTTTGATATTTGTGATTTCTCCTTCGAACACATTTAAAGGTGATCCTTTGGAAATTGCAAATGTGTCACCGCCTGCAAGGATGATTTGTTGAAACCAGTTTTGATATGCAGTTATTCTTTCATAGGTGATGATTTTTGAAAGAACTATCGTAAGTTCATCGATGGTCGTACAGGGAATTCTTCCAATGTGAACATCGGGATAAAGATCAACGTCATCGATAATGTTATCTGGAGTTGGAGGAAAACGATCAAAGGTTACTTCTCCAAAGATATCATTATTGTTTGAATCCCAGCTGCAGAAATTCCCTTCACTATCGTAGATGTCTGCGTAATATAGGTCAGTAAGAATGCCTTCACCATGGTATGGGTCCCAGGGGTATGCATCTGTTTGCCTTATTGGAAGTTGGGTGATATCGCCGATGAGTAATACGTATTTTGTGTTGTATGTTTCAATTGCGTGTTTTATGAAATATTTGATTTTTTCTTGTTGATCCCGACCTTGGAATTCATCATAGATTTCTGTTGTCGTTTTTATTAATGGATTAAGATTGTAGTCTTTTTTATGGTCTACAAAAGGATTCAAGGTGGAAACGTAAGATTCAGGGGTTATGATGACTAGATCGTAAGTTGTTTCAAACTTGTTTTTGTTCATGTTTGATGGGGGTGGGAGGTGATTAATGTGAATATTGAATTCAGATGCACTGGTTATGGTGTTTTCAAGAGGATGATATCTGATCGGGTGAAGGGTGATTGTTAGGTAGATAACTCTCTCTGCAGATGTTGTGATGCCTGCACCGGTTTGTGTTGTGTACCAGGTTTCAGGGTAGGTTTCTATCCTAGAAATATCGGTTGTATCTTGGTTTGAGATGAATTTATTTCCAGATATTGATTGAAATGCTGGGGTTTTTTCTATTGGTTGTTCAAGATTTATAGATTCTGTGTTGAGGGGAGTACAGGTTATTTCTTGGATTTGTGTTCCTTTTGGAAAGGTATATGTCTTTCTGATTATGGGTATCTTTGGTGCATCAGGGATGGTTAGATAGGTATCTATTGTTGGTATGGAAATAGTGGTTTGATGCGATTCAGTGAATTCTATGAGTGGATCTGAAATGGTTTCATAGTCGTTTATGGTTTGCATATTTGAATCTATTGATTCTTTTGATAAAACTCTGTTAGATACTGTTGATGAAAGTAACAGAAGTGTTATAAGAAACATGATTTGAATTGTTTTTTTCTTTAATTTCATTTGTTCTGTCCCCTATGCTGAATCATGATTTGTTCTTTTTAACATTATTAAAAGATATCATTTATATTTAAATATTGCCATTATTTTTTTTGTTTTGTTCGATAGCGTAATTTGATTATTTGATGTATAGGTGTTTACATTGTTTTGAAAGTTTCGTTGTTTTTTGGTCTGTTTTTAGTTATTTTTCATATGGCACAGATTTATTTTATATCAATATTGATAATTTATAACTAATTTATTTTTTTATATTATTTTTTCATTTGATAAACCGTCTTTCAAAATTATCTATTAATAGATTGTTATTAACAAATAAGATATAATAATCATATCAAATAAGTTATAAAATATGATATAAAATTTTTTTCATTATTTTCAATTTATTCAAAAGATATAATATTTGATATGTTTTTTAAATTTAGCATTATTTCCTAACATTTATGATAATAGTATCCTGTAAACTACCACCCATTGAACTGTGTGGCTTCAAGGTTAAATCCTCCTTGGGCGAACGATCAGCCCACGATGGGCTAACTCTTCAACAAGAGTTGGTGCAATGGGACTTCCCTTTGCATCATCTTTACCTTGTTTAGGGCATGATCCACTGATACCCATATCCTTTTGACATATAGTAGAAGAATCTTCTTACGATGTTTACTGCACCGAGCCAATCTCCGTTATACTCTTTCTTACAGGTTTTACAAACCGAATGGATGGAAGGACTTCTCCTCATATCTTCAAGTAAACCAAAAGTCCAACTATGCCCTTTTCGGTTGCCTTTTTTTTATAAAGTTCATCTGTTTCCTGATGCCTTTGAGATTCTCCAAAACAATTACACAATCC
>CAYOTP010000111.1:0-2642 GCA_964406955.1 uncultured Thermoplasmatales archaeon
TTTTTTCACCATTTTTACCTTACTATTTTTGATAACTCTATTCCAAAACCATTCAGAAAAAGCAGGACAATCAACATAATTTCCCCCAGTACAAAGATATGGTCTCCCATATATCTCATCAGAAGGACAACCTCTATGCGCTTGGATACTATTCTTTTTATAACTACAGACAACCCATCCAAATTCGTATCCTTTTTCAATTCCCACGAAATTATCTCTTTTTTTCCAATGTTTTAATGGTATTAATAATGGGCATCTATCAGGAATCGTTTTGCACATTTCCATCACCTGTATTATCTTTTAAAATATGTTTATTCTTTAATGAAAAAGACCTACGGCATACAGAATCTGGGCATGTTATCCTACCACTACCATTAATCCCTCTTTTACCAGTATACCACCAGACATAACCACAATAAGGACATTTTAATTTATATTTTCCTTTTTTAGGCTTACATACTATCCTATTTTTTTCACCACATTTTATACATGAAACAACCGCACCATATCCAGTTAACAAATTTCCACAAGTATCACAATAATAATATTCTCCATCATCTTTTTTAGGGAATCCTTTATGGCATGTATTACATTGAAATCTTTTTATTCCACTGTGGCTACCTTTTGAAAATAAATGTCCATCACATGATTCAACAGGGCAGTTTCTATTGCTCACATTATTATTACTTTTACCAATACTCTTTTTCATAATCTCTTTGTCAATTTTCACTGGTTTTTGCATTTTCTTAAATTCCTGATAATGATTATTTATTAACTTTCTATTGTTTTTGATTTTTTTAATATGCTTTTTCATTTCTATGATTACTTCATCATGTTCCTTGATTTTTTCATCCAAGGATTTGTGCATATCTAAAAAATTATTTATTAAACTCTCTTTTTTACTGTCATATATATCCCTCAATTGTACTAATGAATTTAATTTTTTATAAACCCGTTCAAAAACATCATAATCACGAGCAATCATTGCATCAAATAATCCACTTAATAAATCAACATATGTATCCCTTTTTTTCTTAGGAGAAAAAAGGATTAATGGTATCACTTTATTGTAAATACCATTAAATCTTATTTCCATAGTTTCTTTCATTATTCATCGCCATTTTCTTCAGCAGTAATTTCACGATATTTTGGTTTCTTGTGTTTTGGTCTTCGTTTCCTAACATGACGTGCGACAACTGCTAATTGTCCTTCTAATTTATCCAATGCACCATTACGTTGAGTGAAATCAAATAAATTATCTCTATTTGGTCGATTTATTCGATTTACTATTTCTTCACATAAAACAGTGTACTGTGTTTTCCCACCAAAACCAGGAATTCCTTTAGAACCATGTCTTAAAGATCGTAATTCTTTCACTCCATTTTCGCAAACAAAATTACCGAAAACATCTTTCATTATACGAAACACAGTATTCCTTGATCTATTATCCTTGTTAAAACTCACATTTTTAGTATCTCTCTGATACTTAACCATTGCAAATAATCCATTTGGTTTAACTTCTTTATCTCTATTTTGACGATCCATCCAATTCAAAATCTGTCGTATTCCCAATGCAGCTTCTATTCCATCAACAGGATATATTATATCATCTGCTGATCTAACAGATAACCTATTTAATATGTTTCCTTCTAATGCAGGTGCAGTATCAATCACAATATAATCATAAAACTTTTTGTAACCATCTAATACATTATCGAAATAATGTTGGACTGAACGATAATTTGTATCATCTTGAAATGCTCTGCCAAATTTTTTAAATTTTTCTGACATATCATCTGCGTAACTTTCAGAGTAATGGCTTCCAGGTATTAATGCAACAGTTCCGGGCTTATTTTCTGTACCTGGAATTCTTTGTAAATAAGGATATTCCATTATTGTTGATATTTCTGGTTTTTTTTCTGGATACCTAAATAAGGTTTCCAAACGATTAATATCATCAACATCATCAGGTATACCTAGCCTCTGAGTTAAATTGCTTTGAGGATCATTATCCCAAAATAATACATCATGCCCGGTTCTCACTAAGTACATACCTAATGCAGTAGCAGTTGTAGTTTTTCCACATCCACCTTTATTATTCATTACAGCGATAACTTTTGCCTTTTGCTTTCTTTCTTGTTCGTGCTCGTCTACATACACTCTATATTTTCCCATTTTCTATCAACTTCTATGCTTTTTGTGGGTGTACCCACAATTAACCGAATTGTTAATAGGTATATAAAAGTTACTACTTAATCTTACTGAATAGTGCAAAATGATAAATATACACTATTATTTTCACCAAGTGGGATGCACATGACTAAGTATGTAAAAGTCAGTTTATCATTACCTGAGGAAACAAAAGAAAAACTTGATCATATCTCAAAAGAAGAAATGCGAACCATGAGTAACATGGTTGCTTATCTAATAGAAAAATATGAAAAATGATGAGAGGACCAAAGGCTGATTTTCCGGTTCGCTGTTGAATCCTCTCATTTCCCCAAATAGCCAGAATGAGGAGTGTAGCAAATCTAAATGTTCCTTAGAATATATAAAAGTTGCCACTCAATCTTACTGAATAATAACCCTATAACTAACTAAACAAATCAGACCAACTACATAATAAATAAAGAAACTGTTAA
>CAYOTP010000112.1:0-2597 GCA_964406955.1 uncultured Thermoplasmatales archaeon
AACGCCTCTCATCCCCCTTTTTTCGGAAGAGGACTTCCTGGCGGTAAAAGTTAAACCAATGTCTTTCTTTATAAGATTTTTTTGCACATCCTGTAAACCCTGAACCATAAAGTGGTAATGGCGAAGGTTTGCATCAGGAAATTGATCAGTTATCCCAAAATATGCGACCAACGGTTTGTTTTTTTGATTTGCTTTCATTATCGCATATTCCAAAGCATGATTATAACGGGTTCTTTGTGATTGTTGCATCCAATAAAAAACAAAACGTCCATTGTTTTCTTCGTTTGAATTTAGTTTCTTAATTCGTTGATCTTCTATCATGTAATCACTTTTTATAAATGGACCTGGTAGTGTCTTTGAATTCTAAAATATTGTAAAGAATCGTGAATCGTTTTTTGCTGTGGCAACTGCTTCAATCGCACTTTTTTCTTTATCTTTAATTTCCAACATCACATCAAAATCAGTTGGTATCGAATTAGTAAGGAATGTAACAAAATCATTGATATCAATATGATTTGTATGTTTACCCTTTTTATCATTTTTCAACTGGGTTGAATAATCAATCATGGGAATTCCATCTTTCAAATCCCAGGTGCTTGATGTTTTCTTAAGGGCATTTTGAAAAGATTCATTATCATTATGTAACTGATGGTGAAACACATCCAAAAGTATAGGTATTTGAATTTGTTTATAGATCTCATAACAATCCTTAACAGAATAACTTCGGTCATCATTTTCTATTACTAGTCGGGATTTGACTTGTTTTGGAAGCAACGTATACTGATTCACAAATCGGTTCATACTTTTAGTTCTATTCTCATAAACACCACCGACATGTAATTGTATCTTTGCAGTGGTATCTAGATTTAGTGCCTCTAAAAATGCAGCATGATATTCTAGTTCTCTTATACTTCGTTGCACCACTTCTGGTTTTTTTGAATTCAACACTATAAATTGATCAGGATGCATCGAAATTCTTATATCATTTTTTTTTATAAAAATGCCAATTTTTTCCAATGTATCCTCAAAATATGTTGCCCAATTAACGGTGCAGATTGGATGAGATGCAAAAGGTATGATATCTGAAGAAATACGGAAAAATAAAATATCATGATCAAGATTATATCTTAGGATTTTTTGTAAACAGTTCAGATTATTTTTTACCGTTTCGATGAATCGAGGTTGAGAATATGATTTTAATCGAAAGGTTTTGTTTCCACGGCACTTTAAAGACCTATTGATGCAGGGGTAACCTATCTTCATTCCCAGTACCTCTGTCTGTCAGCAATTATTGAAACATCCTCATCCAGTAAACCTTTAGGAAAAGGTAAAAAAATCGTTTGGTTCGATAAATATGGTTCAGAAAAACGAACCACCCATGATTTAAGCACATGTGTTAAAACGGTTAGATTTATCTTTTCATGTTTATATGAATCAATTAAATCCAAAAAAAATTCCTTTTCGGATTTATTTAATTTTTCTGAAACAAAGCCAAATATATGTAAAAGCACATTTATTGTAGTATCGTGGGATGGCGGTTTTTTAAAAATGTCATATAAAAGGATCTCATACTGGTTCAATATCTCCTCAAGCTTATCGTTATTTTGATTTGCCACAATTCTACCCATTTTTCTTAAAGTTTCTTGTTTGTAAGCCATGAATAAAAACTTATTTTTAGTATGAAACGAAGCTAGATTTGAAATTGATGAATTTTTTTTAACATCTTCAAAATCAGCTAACGTAAAAATGGAAGTCAAAAAATGCTCTTGAATGATATTGTTTCGAAGTCTTCCTTCAGTTTCAACTGCACATTGAACATTATTTAAAACAATTTCACCAAACAAACCTGCAGTCTTTTTAATTATTGCAGCATTGTTTAAAGATGTATAAAGTTTAACATCTTTTATGCCACAAGATGGAGATCGAGATTTCAAAATAACTCCATGAACCATAGAACTATGTTCAGATAGAAACGCTGTAGCAAAATCAATCATATCTGTAGTAACATCTTTTTTTGTAGCGGATTGTATTAAATGTTTCTTTGTTTTTATTCCCACAAGTCTAAGTGATTTTCTAGGAATGCCTAAACCTATTTCAACCTCGGGGCAAACATGGAGAAAACGAACATACGGATTGATTTTTTTGACAAATTCACTAGCGATTATTGACCCATCATAACGGCAATGATCAAACTCAATACATTTACTTAACAGGACAGTTGGTTTAGCAAATTTATCCATAGAAACAATATGATTAATCAAGTGTTATTAAATTTTGTCAGTAACCTTGTATGATAATTAGTTATATCAAAAATTTCCTTTTTAAAGTGAGAATGAGATTATAAAATTATCAATTTTTAATTTTTTTTCATTTAGTGAATTAATTTGACAAAAAATATCAATTAGTTTTATTTATTATTAAATTTTTTGCTATTTATTGTAATTTAATGTCAAAAAAAATTTAATATAATTTTTAAATGATATTCATTGTTAAATATAATTTTCAATGGTAAATATTTTCAACAGGTGGTTTTTGAGCTTGCAAATATTTCAAAAAACCGTATGATTAATATAATGGATATTATTATACATTGTTGC
>CAYOTP010000113.1:0-2578 GCA_964406955.1 uncultured Thermoplasmatales archaeon
TCTACAACTCAGTTTCTTAACATCTTAAATAGATTTAGCTTTATATTTGGGGTAAATAAAATCTTGTATCCATCAGATAAACGATGGATCACGATGGGGGAGAATGTTTAGGCTTATCACCTTCGCCATTAGCTAATTTCAAAAAAAGAAAATAAAAAGATAAGTCCAAAATAAAAACGAAAGGAAAGGAGAACAAAAATATGAAAAGAAAAATAAGTAGAAAAATGCTGGTAGGTGTGTTTGCAGTGCTGATTGCTACTAGTGTTGCATCAGCAGCACTGATATCACACTTCGGACAAGTACAAGCAAATGTAGGTGCAAAACAATTATTCATATTGGATGGTACAGCTGGCGACCATACAGTAACCCATACTTTTGATTTGACTGGTGGTTATTGTGAAAGTGTCGAACATACTATTGATAACCAAGGTAATGATGCAGAAGAAATAAACTTTGAAACAAGTATCAATAGTTATGGCAAAGGATCAGAGGGTGTATATGTATATTATAGGGAAGGAGAATTCCAAGTTCTTCCACATTCGGACCAAAATCAAGAAAATAAGGATGCGGGAAATATTCCTTATATCGAATGGGAAATTAACGGAAACGAAATAGAATTCACTTTCGAAAATCCATTTACTTGGGACTACTACTTTGACTATAGAGTTGATGGGGAATCCGGTAATGATTGGGCAGAAACATATAATACTATAACTCAGGGAGAGTGTGCAGGACAATTATGGGGGCAATATTATAATATTGTAAAAGTGGATGCTGGTTCTCAGGAGACTGTAACTGTTACAGGTTGTGAAGAAATTCAAGTTGGTCTGCGTATGGGTCCAGAGCAAAATCACTATATTGACTGGATAGTTTTTGAATTACCAGAATTGGATAACCCATTAACCATCCAACCTGGTGAACAAGTCGACTTTTTAATCCAATACTGCCTGGATAGATATATCCAACAAGGAACCTACACCGTTACAACCAGACTCGTTTAAGGGAGCGATCCCTTTCTTATTTCTTTATGTGAACGACTATGAAAACAGAAGAAATCAAACGAGCGGTAGATTACATAGAACACATGATCAAAAGTGAAAACGAAAAGATAAACTAAGGATTAATGAAGATAAAAGAAAAAAGGAGAAAAAAATATGAAAATTCGAGTTAGAAACAAGAAACTTGTATTCGCAGTATTAGCATTGATGATCGCATGTACACTAGTAGCAACAGGTGCAATACTGACACAATACGGAAGAGTAGAAACGACCATAAATGCAAGACAATCAGTCCTATTGGACGGACAGGGTATCAATTCAATGCCAATAACAAATGAGCTTGGGGAAATGATTGGTGGAGATCCACCAGAATGTTTCAAACATACACTATGGAACAGAGGAGCTCAAGATTCAAATATCTTAATTGAAACATCTATCACTGACACAGATGGCAGTTGGATTAACTCTGATGGTGTATATGTGGACTATTATGACCTATCACCAGAACTGTTTATATCCGGTGAAGTAACAGATAAACATGGTACATATACCACAACTGATTATTACGACAACAATCTGTTAGTAGAGATAAACCACCTTGAAAACTGTGATATTGAATATGTGGTCACAACCCCAACAGCACTTGAAGATGGTTCTCAAGACAATTTTGCGATAGCATTTGATGTAAACAATAATTATGATGCAGATTTCCAGGTATCATTCCATTCAAACAAAGATGACCATCATCCAGGTACATACTGGGGATATCAAGTAGTTGAAGATGGAAGTTGGGGAGACTGGCAAGCACTACCCTCTTGGATAGAAATAGATAATGTAGGTAGACACGTATTTACTATCGCATTCAGCAGTGATGAAATCGGTGGAATCGGATCGGACTACAGATTTGGTGTTTCTGGTTCTATCTGTTCAGACCAAATAAATTCTGGTGAAAATGTCAACTTCAAATACCCCTTAGATTTCTCATGGGGAACAGATTGGATAACCTCAGAAGACTACAAGTGGCAACCAATGGGAACTGAATTAGGTAGTTCTTTCACCCTCCAATCAGGAGAAGAGCTTTTGTTTGCTATCTGCTACTCTCTACACCAAGACATTGAACCCGCCGACTATCTTGTGAAAACCAAGTTTGTACCGAACAATTCAATCGAATAAAGGGAATCACTCCCTTTCTCCCTTATTTTTTAGAATGCAATTAGTAGGATGCAATTATAGCTACTAAGGGGGAAAAATGATGAGTAAATCGATGCGGAAATAATCCTGCTGCAACATGGGTACTATTACTACTATACTGCCCTTAAACACCCAGTTAACAGTATCGATTATATCGATCAGGCCGTATTCCTTATGAATCTAATAGCGGGGAAAAGCTGTTGAGAAGGAACAACCAAGCTGGGATAATCAATAGCGAATCATCTGGATACAATTTCATTTGTATCAAGAACAATGTTCATGACTGGTTCCGAACCTGTTTTATTGCATTCTCAACATCTTTTTTGGTAATTTTTCTTTTTTTGATTTTCTCTCTTATCGGTTTCACTGATTTCTCAAACTCTGATTTT
>CAYOTP010000114.1:0-2395 GCA_964406955.1 uncultured Thermoplasmatales archaeon
TTCCATTGGGCAAAAAAAAATTGACACAATTCATCCATGTGGCGAAGTTAAGTTGAAAAGTAGTTCGAACAAATCATAAATAAGGATAATTATAAACTATTCTTCATGGGTATCTAAAGATAAATATTGTTAGATGGGCTGAGTATTTTTTACATGTTATGAATGGTGCAGACTTGATTGAAAATAGTAAACAAATTAAAATCGATATAGACCTAGAGACCAAACATTATTTATAATAAAAACAACATTAAATTGTTTAGTCTGACGATATAAACTCATTTCAAGATTAATTGAAATAAAAACTTGGAGGCAAAAATTTGTATGGAATCAAAGGAAAAAGAAATAATTAGCTTTCTTATTATAGGCTTGTTTCTTACTGCTAGTATGGTATCAGCTACGAATGGTTTGTACCAGTTGGATATAACAGAAAACGATGGTAATGGATATGTTGTTGGTTTAAAGAGTTTAAATGAACCTTTTGCAGATTCACAGGATATCACATTTGATACAATTGATCTTACAGACGAAGGAAACAAATTTTCATTACAAGCAAGATCTGACACTTTAAATTGGACTGTTGCTCGATCTTTTGAACAATCAAAAGAAGATGGTGAACAAGTAAAGCTACGAACCATTGAACAAACTGATGACACCATCATAATTCAGTATACTCTTCCGGATATAGAAGTTCATGAGCTTTCTTTTCAGAAATACAATGGTCGAAATACACAACGGATATCCTTGGGGAATACTCGGCTTTTTTCTGAACCTGGTGAACCGGAAATGCCATATATTCCTGCTCGTGTTATTCTTCCCCAAGGAAGAAATGTTGATAGCGTCATGATTATTCCGGATGAGGTCATTTTTATGGGTGGAGATTATCTTCTTTCTTATGGTGAGCCGCCTCAGCCGATCAGCTGTGACCCTGGGAAAAAAACCTCTTTTGAAATTGATACTTCAGTATATGAATCCAATGAACCATATCCATCTTCAAGTTACAAGTTACATGAAACACAGTATGGAATGGGTGTTTCCATTTCGTACATAGATATATATCCTATGAGTTACAAGCCATTAAGCGGCAGTCTTGAATACTATCCTACCTTTTCTCTTCAAATAGATACAATTCCTGATAACAATAAAAATACTGATATACGAGTCGATATTGATCGATTTACGTCATGGATTGGTTCCTCTTTTGAGAATTTAGATGCATTGGACTCTTATGAGGATGGAGAGATTCTTGGAGATTTTTATTCTATCTTAGATTCAAAGGATAGTTTTTCATATGTGTTCATCACAAGCGATGCTGTTGCCAGTGATGACACGGTGAATCCATCTGTGAACGATCTCATCGCTCATAGACAAGCAGCAGGATTTAGTGCTACTATTGTGACTACAGAATATATTTTTAATAACTATGCGGGAAGTCAAAATTCAGATAAATTACGAAATTTTATAAAGGATGCGTATAATAATTGGGATACTGAATTTGTCACTCTTGGTGGAGATACAAATATCATTCCACTGAAAACGGTTTCAGCATCGTATGGTAGTACTTCAGATAACATTCCGACAGATCTTCCGTATCAATGTCTTGATGGAGACATATGGAATGAGGATTTTATTGCTGAAGTGATGATAGGGCGTATCAGCGGTCAAAATGCATTGGAAATCTCAAATCAGATCTATAAGATAATTGATTACGAAACGTCTCAGCGAATTACAAGTTATCTACAAACAGGTCTTAGTGTTGGCGAAGAATTAGATAGCTCCACTTATGGGAAACAAGCAATGCAAGAACTGGAAACATACTTTTCAGATGATTGGGAATGGGACGGCCTTTTTGATCTTGATGGAACCTGGCAAAAACAGCAGATCATAGATTTAATCAATGAAGAATCGTTCAGTGTCATCAATCATTTGGGACATAGCTATTCCGACTATAATATGAAAATGAGCAATGGCGATGAAAGTAGCTTTTCCAATAGCAAATACATATTTCTTAAATCGCAAGGATGTATTCCGGGAGCCTTCGATGTTGATTGTATTACTGAACGATTTACCACGCAATTTCAGAATGGTGGTATGTTTGCAGCAGTTATGAATTCTCGCTATGGATGGTATCAACCAGGTAATCCATTGGGTGGATCAAGCCATCAACTTCATCGTTCATTTTGGTATGCAGCATGGGATTTAGATATGGATTATTTCAGTCAGTACAATGAATACTCCCATCGGAATCATTACACTTCATATCGATGGGATGTTCTTCAATCAAATTACTTTGGTTGCGCTGCAACACCATTCAGGGGAAAACAAGTCCCTGGTGATCCGCCGTCTGTGACGGTAACTCGACCTGATGGTGGTGAAGAATTCAGCTACGATACGGTTG
>CAYOTP010000115.1:0-2329 GCA_964406955.1 uncultured Thermoplasmatales archaeon
TAAAAGAAAGAAAAAAGGTGTTAACAGGGCATGTATTTCGAAAAAGGAAAGATAAAAAGCATAACATTTAAACATTCAAATATACTAATAGATATTTGATGAGTGAAGTTGATGTTTTTAAGGCACTTGCAGACCCAACACGCCTGAAAATTCTTGACTGCGTGAGAAACGGTGAAAAATGCATCTGTGAAATCATTCCACATACCGGGAAATCACAGCCGACTGTCTCCCAGCATTTGAAAATTCTTAAAATAGCTGGGTTGGTCAATGAAAGAAAGGACGGAGCGAAGATAATGATTAGTATCGCACACCCAAAAATTTATGATGTGATTGATAAAACAAAGAAATTACAACCAGAATAAAAACCATTTATTTATAGTAATATTTAAATATTCAAAAATTCCTATATGTTTGTATGAATGAGGGAGACGTATTCAAAGCCTTAAGTGATCCGACACGGCTGAAAATACTTGATTTAGTAGAGGATCAGGAAAGATGCATCTATGAAATCATTCCTCATACAGGAAAATCCCAACCTACGATTTCACAACATCTAAGAACCCTCCGAAATGCCCGCCTGATAAAAGAACATAAAGAGGGGGCAAATGTCTGGATTTCTGCTGCGAATAATCAGATTTACTCTATTATCAACAATATACAGGGGATGAATGAGTGACCCCGATTGACATTCTTTTTGCAGGATTCAATATGCTTATGGACTATCTTTCAGCCCATGTGCTTACATGTCTTGTTCCTGCTTTTTTCATTGCCGGTGCCATCGCGGTTTTTGTTTCAAAAAAAGGTGTGATGAAATATTTTGGGGCACACACAAAAAAATATTTGTCTTACTCCGTTGCTTCCGTTTCCGGTGCCATCCTTGCCGTGTGTAGCTGTACTGTCCTTCCTTTGTTCACTGGTATTTACAAGCGTGGAGCCGGGATCGGACCTGCCTCAGCGTTTCTGTTTTCCGGACCAGCTATTAATGTTCTTGCTATTGTCCTCACCGCACAAGTCCTTGGGTATGATATTGGTCTTGCCAGAGCAGTTTCTGCTGTTCTCATGGCTATTGTTATTGGTTTGTTGATGGCGTTTATTTTCAAAAAAGAGGAATCTGAAAAAAAGAAGGGAAATAATGGCATGTTCTCAGGTCAAAACGATGATGGCGAACAAAAACGTCCTCTATGGGTTTCCTTGTTGTTTTTTGTATCATTAGTGTTAATCCTGGTTATTGGTGCAGCAAGCAGTAGTTACATTCCCTGGGTTCCGAAACTTGTTATTGTGTATATCTTTACTTTAATCGTTTCTGGCATCCTGATTTTTTATTATTCACGGGATGAAGTGAAACGGTGGGGTCTTGAAACCTGGAATCTGACCAAGAAAATCTTTCCCATTTTACTTATAGGAGTGTTTATCGTTGGAATAATTGGTGGCGTTGCTGCGTTCTTTTTACCTAATGCAGATCCAGCGAATGCTGTTGGTGTAGCGGTTGCACCCTATATTGGTGGTAATAATTTGTTTTCCTGTTTCCTTGCATCTGTTATCGGGGCGATACTATACATGCCGACATTGTTGGAAGTCGCCATAGTTGGGGATCTTTTCGGATATAGTGCAGGTATCATGGGTGGTGGTCCCGCATTGGCATTGCTTCTAGCGGGTCCTTCGTTGAGTCTTCCAAATATGGTGGTTATCACAAAGGTTATGGGGATGAAAAAGGCATTTGTGTATTTCACATTAGTAATAATTGTAGCAACCATAGTAGGATTTGGTTATGGTATGATTGCAGGCTAAAATAATTGAAAATAATGAGGTGTTTAGAATAATGAAAATCGAAATATTGGGCACAGGATGCGCGAAATGTAAAAAAACTGAAAAAGTCGTTAGACAGGTTGTTGATGAACTTGGTAAAAGCGTAGAGATTGTCAAAGTTGAGGATTTGCAGGAGATAGTGGACCGTGGTGTGATGATGACACCTGCTGTTATTGTAGACGGCGAGGTGAAGATTGCTGGACATGTTCCCAGTCCGAATGAGATTAAAAAATTATTGGAGTAAAGGTGAAAAATATATGAGATTGCTTGAAGAATGGTTTCCGGAGTTTGCTGAGGAATTGGATAAAATAGATGAGGTATACCAGCAGAAACGGATGATTGATGAGAAGACATATCAGTTCATCTGTTTTGCTATGGCAATCAAAGGACGAAGTGCGCCTTGTGTCCGGAAGCATTTCAAAGGTGCCTTTGAGGCTGGTGCTACTCTGAAGGAACTTGCGTATATTATGGCCCTTGTTTTCCGTGAAAGTGCAGGCAATGATGACTGCTGGGTGCATGATGT
>CAYOTP010000116.1:0-2251 GCA_964406955.1 uncultured Thermoplasmatales archaeon
ACAACATTCGATATGCAGAAATTGAACGATTCACTACCAAAATTGAACATAATGAAATCGTGTCGTATAGAGCTGAAGCTAAGATTTCATTTGAGATTGAATAATAAATTCATCTATTTCTTATTACAAGGAGTAACAATAATGAAAAAGGAAAAGGAAAGTTATGATCCTGAAAGGGTTCATAAAAAAGGATCAAACCCAATTTATTCCTGCGTCTGTCCTAGTTGTGGTTATGAAATGCCACTAAATAAAAGCTTACCCTGCAGTCAGATGAATTGCCCAATTTGTAACGTTAAACTTGTTGCTAAATAAAAAATAATATTTTTTCTCAGTTCATATTCTTCTCATTACTTTTTTCAATTTTATTTTGATATTTGAGAGAGATATTTAAAATAAGAAAAATATGATTTCATTCTATTGTAGAAATAATCTTGTATCATTTTTACATCTTGGTAAATGGTAAGATTATGCGGTTTAATGAATTTTTCAAAATAATTATGGTTTTCTTTGTTAATCTCTACTAAATCCATAATTTTTTTCATGGATTCATTCGTCTTGGAACGAAGATTTTCATATTTTACATTAACATAATCATCATTTCCACATTTCACACTTTGATTTTAAAAATTTTATTTCTTCTGATTTTTTAGTAATGTATTAGGAAGGAAAGCTTTTATGATCTGTTTAGATTTACACCCATTTCATGTCTTTCTTAAGTTAATAATTACGTGAAAGGCCATAAATATTTCATTCAAAACTGGGTGAATGATGTGTAATTCACTCTATTCATAAACAGTGTTTAACTTGGATCTTTCCTTTTAAATGGCTTTTTTCTTGTTAGATAATAATTTAATAAATTGTAGATAGATGTGTGGAATGTGGAAAATCATGATAACTTTCGATTATTTTTAAGCTAAAGTTAAGTTATTCTTTAATATCTTACTTAATTTAATGATATTTGTGATAAGATGATGTTTGATAATAACACCTATAATCTTATGGCACAAGCTGTTGAAGAAAGCCAAAGTCTTTGGAGAATAAAAAACGACTATAAAAAAGATGCAAAAGGGTGTGATGATTGTTATGAGTTTTGGCAAAAACTAGAAAAAGATAAAGAACAACATTGCAAGGACCTTCACGAGATCATTTCAAATATAATGGAAAAAAGTGAACAAGGATCATCAACTGAAGAGGATATAGAAGTTAGCCAATAATACTAAAATCTATTTTAATCTTTTATTATTTTATTTTTTTGAAATCTATCAATATTTTTAGACCTTTAAAAATTAAAAAATAATGCTATCAAAAACTATATTAGTCTAATAATCATATCATATTTTACAATAATTGATAATAAATGATATTTCATTACCGGTACGTTGTTTTGTATAATTGGGAGGTATTGATACCTTTTTGATAGTGTTTATATCCTTTTGTTATTAGTTTGAAAATTTAAAGGAAATAAAAAAAATGACCAACAATAAGGATATAACGGAGATGAATGAATTTGAAATTGAGAATGGTAAAAATGAACCTGGTGAAAGCGAAATCTGCCCATTAATTCAAAAGGAATATGATGTTAATGAACTCCTCCTAAAAAAATCAGAGATAAATTTTATTGACTGTCCATTACAAAAACAAACTTGCCCCTATTCTGTCTTTTATGGAAGTAATTATACTTGTAAAATAAAACTTGAAGAATTGGAAAAAAGAAACAAACTTTATTGAAAAATATTTTTTCCATGTTGAGACTGAAGATATCCTCTTTGTTCTAACTCTTGAATCAATATTTTTTTATTATCAACCGCCATTTAAAACCTTTCTCTATGATCGTTCAAAAATCATTATTTTTCCATACATTCTTTATCTTATTTTTAAACGTCTAGTAATTTTTTAAATTCATTTTCTTCAATGATTGATACATCTTTTTCCTTTGCTTCATCTAATTTGCTTCCAGGATCACTACCAACAACTACGTAATCAACTTTAGAACTAACATTCTCTGAAGAATCTCCCCCTTTTCTGCTAACAAGATCCTTTGCTTCACTTCTCGTAAAACTATCAAGTGCTCCAGTAAAAACAAATTGTTTTCCCGATACGCGACCTTCCTTTTCAACTGCTTTCATCTTCAATCCAATTTTTTTTAATTTTTTAATTTCTTTTTTATTTTTTTCTTCTTTAAAAAAATGAACGATACTTTCAGCTATTTCAGGACCAATTTCTTCAATCTCTAAAAAATCTTCTTTAGTTG
>CAYOTP010000117.1:0-2249 GCA_964406955.1 uncultured Thermoplasmatales archaeon
CAATAGCGGTACTGAAGCAGTAGAATCAGCAATCAAACTTGCTCGGAAATGGGCAAGTAAACATGGGAAAGGTGGCGGCATTATCACGATGGATGGGTCATTTCATGGACGAAGTCTAGCTTGTGTAACTGCTACCGGTCAAAAAAAATATCGTGTCGGTTTCGACCCGCTTCCACATGGTTTTAAAATAGTTTCATTTAATGATTTACAAGCTGTTAAAGATGCTATAGACGATTCAATTTGTGCAATCATGGTTGAACCTGTACAGGGTGAAGGAGGTATTGTTCCAGCAGATAAATCTTATCTTAAAGGCTTACGAAACATCTGTGATGATCATAATATTTTGTTGATTTTTGATGAAATTCAGTGTGGCATGGGACGAACTGGTCATTTATTTGCATATCAAGGTTTCAATGTTATTCCTGATATGATTGCGATTGCTAAAGCACTTGGTGGTGGTTTTCCTATTGGTGCCTTGTTAGCAAAAGAGGAAGTTGCAACTGCTTTTGATAAAGGCGATCATGGAACAACTTTTGGTGGCAATCCACTTGCTACGGCTGCTGCATATGCTTCAGTTTCAACATTAATCAATGAAAATCTTGCCCAAAAAGCACAACAGACTGGTACCTACTTGATGAATAAGTTAAATGAGAAACGGAAGAAAACAACTCATATTAAGGAAGTTCGTGGGAAAGGACTTATGGTTGGTATCGTGCTTGATCAAAAGGGAAAAGAAATTGTTCCTGAAATGATGAAACATGGAGTACTTGCTAATTGCACTGCGGAAAACGTAATTCGATTTGTTCCACCATTAACCATTTCTAAAAAAGATCTTGATACTGCTGTAAGTGTGTTAATGGATGCTATAAAGGAGGTGTTTTCTGATGACAACTGATGTTGGAATCATTGGAGCAACAGGGTATACTGGTTCAGAGTTAACAAGAATTCTTACTCATCATAATCAGGTTGATTTATCTATGATTACATCGAGAAGTTTTGCTGGTAAAAAAATATCTGATATTCATCCGTATCTTGAAGGTATTTGTGATATGAAATTATCAAATCCTTCCTTGGAGGATATCAAAAAGTTAGATGTTGCGTTTTTAGCATTACCTCATGGTGTTTCCATGAAATTTGTCAAGGAAATTGGGTTAGATGGTCCTCGAATCATTGATCTATCTGGTGATTTCCGATTAAAAAATAAAATTACGTATGAGCAATGGTATGAAATGAACCATGAGTTTCCAGATGCGATAAATGGAGCAGTATATGGTCTTCCTGAATTGTTTAGAAAGGATATCGAGGATGCTCAGTTAGTTGCTAATCCAGGTTGTTATCCAACTTCTGCAATTCTTGCTTTAGCACCTGCTCTCAAACAGGATTTGATAGATGTGTCAAGTATTTCTGTTGATTCAAAATCAGGAGTTACTGGAGCAGGAGCAAAACCCTCAGAGACCACTCATTTTCCACGGGCTAATGAGGATTTCCGAGCCTACAAAGTTGGAAAACATCGCCATACGCCAGAAATAGAAGAGATTTTAACGGAGAATAGTGGAAAAGAAATCAATGTATTATTCACACCACATCTTGTTCCTTTAAACCGGGGAATATTAACCACAGTATATGCTAAGGCAAAAGATGAGGTTAGTGAAAGAAAACTCTTGGATGCATATACTTCATTTTATTGGAAGGAACCGTTTGTTCGAGTAAGAAAGAATCCCCCTAATGTTCAATCTGTTCGAGGATCTAATTATTGTGATGTATATCCCTTGAAAATTAATCGGACGGGACAAGTTGTGTTATTTTCAGCTATTGATAATCTGGTGAAGGGGGCAGCAGGGCAAGCGGTGCAAAATATGAATATTATGCTTGATTTTAACGAAACAAAAGGTATAGCTCATATTCCACTTTCACCATAATATATAATAACAAGTAAAAAAGTTATGTTGTTTTAAAAAGGACGGTTTTAGTAATGCAGAAGAATATTACTGATGTAACTGGATTTAAGGTGAGAGGATGCCATATTGGCATTAAATCTAAACGACGGGATTTAGCACTTATTTTTTCTGAGGTCCCCGCTAGTGCTGCTGCAGTGTATACGCAAAATAAGGTTCAGGCTCATCCGATTAAGTTAACAAAAAAACATCTTGAAAATAAAACCGCGCAAGCAATCATTGTGACTTCGGGTAATGCAAATGCGTGTAATGGACCAGAAGGAATGCAAGGTGCAAAAAAGGCGGCTATTGTGC
>CAYOTP010000118.1:0-2151 GCA_964406955.1 uncultured Thermoplasmatales archaeon
CCAACCGTGGATACTTCTGATAAATATGTTCCAACTCCGCTAGCTTATGCTTCGTAATTCTCGTTGGAACTGGAACAATGTACACCATTCGATGTTTCTGTACCAAAAAAACACCATCTCTCCGATCTTATAATGATGGTATATCTTATCTACTTATAGGTATTATGCTCCCATGTCCAGGTGATCAGGGGCTGCTTACCCCGTGATAAATCACGGAGATTGCGCAACTCCTGACTTTGATTTCAACCCTCAGCTGGAAAATTTCTTTTTTTATTCTTTGAATAATCACGTTGGATCTATCTAACGATTGAAGGATCGTTGACGATGATGATGATGTTTATTCCTTGGTCCTTTTTGGCTTCGTTTTTTGAATGGTCTGAATGATCTGATAAACGGTATCTTCTTGAAAGAAGGAATATCCTTTCGTTCAATTTCAAGGTCATCATTACTTTGTACCCTTCTAAAGTGATCATGATCTCGTTTAGTAAGTAATGTGATTGCTGACCCGTTCATTCCCGCACGGGCAGTTCGACCAATCCGATGAACATATTCTTTAGATGTTTTAGGGACATCATAATTATAGATGTGAGTCACATTTTTAATGTCAAGGCCTCTACTTGCCACATCAGTTGCAACAAGAACATCAATTTTTTCTTTCTTCAATGCATTCAATGATTGCAATCGTTTATTCTGATTCATCCCCCCATGGATTGCTGCTGCATTAATTCCTTGTCGTTTAAGATTTGTGGATACAACATCTGATTCTTTTCGTGTCGCACAAAAAACAATGGAAAGACCTTCTGACTTATTCCTTAATAGATGAACTAAAATTGAAAACTTGTTATCTTGCTTATAGATATCATAATATTCTTGTTTAAGTTTACTTGTATCGACATAGGACTGAGTTCTGATGACAAATGGATCATTCTGATGTTTCCCAATCACATGCTCGATTTCTTGATTGATGGTTGCACTAAACATTAGTGTTTGTCTTTTTTGAGGAAGATGATGAATGATTGTTTCAACATCTTGAATGAAGCCCATGTCAAACATTTTATCCGTTTCATCAAAAACAAGAACCCTAATATTCTGAAAATCAATGGTTCTTCTATTGACATGGTCAAGTATTCGTCCAGGAGTTCCCACAACAATTTGGGTACGACGAAGTGCTTTTATCTGCGGTTCGATCTTAACTCCACCATAAATACTTGTTGTCTCTATGCCAAGGGGCTTACCATATTCCCTGAATATATCACTTACTTGTACACAAAGTTCTCTAGTGGGCGTAAGAACAAGAATTTGAAGGTGTTTTCCCTTCACTTGATCAAGGAGCGGAAGGCAGAACGCAAGTGTCTTTCCAGATCCGGTTTCTGCTTGTCCAACAACGTCTTTTTCATTTAGGATTTCAGGAATGCAATTTTTTTGAATCTCAGTCATTTCCTCAAATCCATTCTTATCGATTATCTCCAATAATCTTTCATGGATCGGTAATTCGTTAAATCTCATTTTTTATCACTATTCCGTTGTAATTATTAAAAAAGAAAAGATATGATGTTTGAACCCATGGTTCTACCATGGCACTACCATAACTTTAATAACTTCTTTTATCGAATCGATCTATGTGTTACTGCCTCATTTATCGATATCGATAATTCATTTTAACAATATCAACTTTCAGTTATTTTTTTAATAAGAAATATATCATCATTTTTCAATTGAGATGTTTTAGATTTTTTTTACGTTCTTTGCATTTAATCCTCGATCAGTTTCCTCAGTTTCAAATTCTACGTTATCTCCTTCATTGAGAAACGTACCCATCGGCAATGCTGATCGGTGAACAAAAATCTCTTTATCATCCTCGGTGCTAATGAATCCATATCCTTTTCTGTCGTTATACCATTTTATTGTTCCTTTCATGTATATCTTCCTCTATGATCTTTGAAATAAATCATTTCCTGAATAAAAAGAAAAAAATAAAAAATCCCAAAAAAACGTAACAAACGAAAATGTGAAACCCTTCTTTTTTAATCCTTTTATTTCGGATGGATATGGTTCACCCTGGTTTATATACTTTATTATCATTTGATATTTTATCGACTCTAAAGTCCCAATTCTTTGGTAATAGGCATTTCTAGCAACTCAATAACCTTT
>CAYOTP010000119.1:0-2112 GCA_964406955.1 uncultured Thermoplasmatales archaeon
TTGGAAGAGTTACTCTCATTCAAGGTGACGATTCCATGATTGATATACACTATCCAAAAATGAAAAAAGTCATATAAAAAGAGTATTTACCTATTTGTATTAATATATTTTAAACCTTTTTCACTCAGTTTCACGACATCAAAATCCAAATATTCCAGCAAACCTAAATTCAATAATCGGTCGATCATATGTTCCAGATCTTGTTGTGAAACCTGCAGCAGAGACATAGCAGTATCAATATCCATATCTTTCTGATGAAGTAATCTTAACAACTGAAATTCCTTCTCATACTGTTCCGTTTGTAGCTCTAAGATATCATCAATTTTATCTGATCCAGTAAGACGATTGATATGTTCTTTTATTATCGCATCCAAATTGAGTTTATCTAAAATGTTGTCATGAGTGTCATACAAAATACAGACATTATTGAAATCATCATATTTCCAATTTGATACATCCTTCCAAGTATATCCCAATAAACTTGGATCACCGGCCATCTTCTTTTTCTTTTGACGATATCGATAAACATGTTGTTGTTCCATTTCCAAGACATTAAGGTCGACACCATTTTTCATCAGTTCAAAAAGGGTTTCTTGATTTATTTGTTCTTTGAATTCCTTAATAAAATAAAGTCCAGCATTATCTTCAAGATCCATATGAACAATACGAATAACAGTTTCAATGGCTTTGAATATCTTTGAAGAATCCATATCATTGATTTGTGCTGATACTGTGATTTCATCTGGATTTGAAGTATCCTTTACATTAATATGATCAAAAAATTGGTATCGATAGTTCAGCGAAGAAATAATGGTGTCAATAACCTTAAAAGCAAACTCATCAGAAGTTCTTCTCCCTGAAATCTTACATAGTGCACTTAATGTATCCTTTAACAATTCAGCATTTTCCTTAACCATATGTTCAATTCCTCTTCTTCTTTTTTTGTTAGTTTGAGACTTTTCTTTCTTTTGGTAAAGTAAAATAAAACGTCGTTCCTTTTCCAATGCCTTTACTTTCAACACTGATGACTCCATCATGTTTTTCAATGATTCGTTTACAGATGTTTAATCCCAATCCATGGCTGTCAACATCAGTTCTGGCATCATCTGCTTTATAGAACTCTTCAAAGACTTTTTCAACCTGATCGTTTGTCATCCCTATGCCATCATCCGAAAAAAAGATCGTTATCATATTTTCCGCTTCATTTTTTGAAGTGATTTGAATATGGACTGGTTTGTCCTTCTTTTTGTATTTAATGGCATTTGAAAAAAGATTTTGAAATACTTCCCTTAATTGTAGATTATCTGCCATGATAACACAGTTCTTTTCAACATTATTAATAAAAATTCCATCGTTTTCCTTTAAAAATAGAAAAAAATCTTGATAGATTTCATCAATAAAGTCTTTGAGATCCACTTCAGTAAAATCAAACGTTATCTTGTTTGAATGTAATTTTGCATACGTTATCGTCTTATTAACCAAATTTTTCATGAAACGAATGTTTCTTTGAATGATTTGAATATATGTTTTTCCTTTTTCATCATTAATTTTTTTTTCAAGTAATGGAAGTAAGGCAAACATCGGAGTAAGAGGTGTTCGAAGATCATGACCAAGTTGGTTAATGAATACATCTTTTTGTTCAATGAGCTTTTGAATTTCCCCAGTTCTTTTCAGTACTTTTAACTCGAGATTTTCGTTTAATATAGTTAACTGCTCACGGGCGATTTGTAATTTCTGATTCGTTAGTTTTACTTCTTCGGCTTGCTTAATAATTTGCTGCTCAGCTTGCTTCATCTGACTGATATCAATCATAGTTCCTGCGACAAATGGCCGATGGAATTGTTCATCGTCAATAAGAGTAGATGTCACAAGAAAAGGCAGTACGGTTCCGTTTTTATGGATATGAACTTGTTCTTTTCCCACAATTTTTCCATGTGTTTTTAGGTCATCGAGTAGTTTTTCGACGTTTTCATGGCGGTCCGATGAATATAAAAGAGATAGCTGTTTTCCAATGAGTTCATTGATCTGATACCCATGCATTTGTGCAAACGAATTATTTCCATATAAGATAGTTCCAGTAAGATCATAGATAACTGAACCGTAATCTGCTTC
>CAYOTP010000120.1:0-2061 GCA_964406955.1 uncultured Thermoplasmatales archaeon
AAGGTTATTGAGTTGCTAGAAATGCCTATTACCAAAGAATTGGGACTTTAGAGTGAAATATGATATCTTAGTTATTTTCTGTTGACATAATAAAATTAAGATCGAGTTTATCAATATGTTAACAAATACGTGGAATGGGATCACCAACCGGTTTTGTAACAATACGTTTTCCACCAACTCTAGTTTTCATAACCACTCCAGAAATCTGCTTTGTTGCTTCACCAATAATCGCTGCATGTTTTCCAAGTGGATGTTTTTTCATTTCGAGAAGCACTTCTTCAGCTTTTTCTTTTACAACACCAATAACTACTTTTCCTTCATTTCCGATTTGAAATGGGTTTAAACCAAGTAAATCGCAAGCCGCTTGCACTCCATCCTGAATCGGTATCGTCTCTTCATCCACCTTGATTCCAACACCAGATTTCTCAGCAAATTCATTAAGTGTGTTCGCAAGGCCTCCTCGAGTTGGATCTTTGGCTGAAACCAACCCCCCAATATTTAGTGCTTTTTCAATTAATCCATTCACCGGTGCTACATCCGAAATGACTTGTGTTTCAAACCCATATCCTTCTCTGAAAGACATTAATGCTATGCCATGTTCCCCAATGGAACCTGAAAGAATTAGTTTATCACCAGGCTGAAATGTGTTATCCTGCAGCCAATTGAATGGAAATGATCGATATCGTTTAACTTCCTTTATGTTCTCATCAAGGATGTGTGTTCTTTTCCCAATCCCACTAGTATTTATCATGAATTCTTGTATTGCTCCTTTTTCCACTACTTTGGTATCTCCTGTGATAATCGGCGTCTTTGCTTCTCGAGCTGCTTCAGCCATGCTTTTTACGATATCATTATAGGTTTTTTCCAATAATCCTTCTTCGATAATAAAACCAGCTGAAAGTGCAATAGGTTTTGCACCCATCACTGAAATATCATTCACGGTTCCAGCGACAGCTAATGATCCAATATCCCCCCCAGGGAATTGAATGGGTTTAACGGTGTGTGAATCAGTTGAAAACACAATATCATCAATGACTGCACTATCATCAAGCATTGAAAGTGAAACACTTATGTTTTTTGGGTTAAACGTGAAATGCCGAAGAATGGATTGTCTGATGAATGAATCCATATGTTCGCCTCCGGCTCCTTGTGAAAGTGTGATTCTTTTTTCCAGGGTAATACCTCCTTTATTACTCGTATTGATGTAAGGCCATACACAAGCTTTATTTATAATCTCTGTTTCAGATGTTCGTATGGTCTGGCAAGACACCGCATTAAGCATTGTCAATTTTAGTTTCATTTTAACGCTGATTCCTGCGATTATTCATAATTACAAGAATCGGGATGTAAAAGGGCAATCCGTGATAACGTACGTTTCCACCGCGATACTTCTAAGTTTCATGGCTTATTTGTTTTTCACCTTGGAGTTATGGTTGAGTAGTGTTGCAACTGCAGGAACAGCGGTGACGTGGTATATTTTGTTGTATCAAAAAATAGTGTATTCGTAAGTTCAAGGAGGCATATTTTGGAAAAAACAGTGGTGTTATGTGTTGGTAACAGAGAAGGTGGTGATGATGCCGTTGGGCCATTTATTGCTGATAAATTAAAGGAATATGAATCTGATGAATTGATTTGTATTGATGCAGGTATTGTACCTGAGAATTTCACGGATGTCGTAAAAAAACATCATCCAGAACGGTTGATCATCATTGATGCCATTGAAATGAATCTTGATCCCGGTGAGATTCGGAAGGTTCCACCTCAAAAAATCGGAGTGATGCATGTTAGTACTCATGGCATTCCACTTTCTGTATTGATCAAATATTTCAACCAATATGTGGAAAATATAATGCTTATTGGTATTCAACCAAGAAAAATGAGTGGAAATCTTACAGATGCTGTAAGACATGCAAGTAAACACGTTATTCGATTAATTGTTTCAAATTCTTTTGAAAATATTTCAACATTAACCTAGGTTGATTGCATAACTTTTTTATGGTTTTTTGTATACATGCTGGCTGGTGATAAATAATATGGCAGAAATGCAAGAATCTGTAGATC
>CAYOTP010000121.1:0-1987 GCA_964406955.1 uncultured Thermoplasmatales archaeon
CCTTTCGCGTCTGGAAAAAAACTTGTATAAAAAATTAAATAGAAAAGGCTGTTATGGAAGCTTTGAAGATTAAATACAAAACAAAAAAAACCTAACGTTTATTTTTACTATCTCATTTTTTGGTAATGTTTTTCTTTTTTCATTTTGAAAAATTGTTCACGGGTCATGTTTGCTGATTGTAACGCTGAGTTAATGATGATATTTTGTTGATGAGACCAATCCTGGTCATCATGGGTTCTAACATATTCAGCCCATGTTTGAATGAACTTTTTTCGATCTTTGTTGTTTTCTTCAATAAAACCCATGTAACTTCTCCTTATAATTTTCTATCAGGTCCATATCAATATGATCCTTAGCAACGTTTCTTAAGTGTTCTGCATCTTCTACATCTTTTGGTGATCTTAGAATTTCTTCTTTAAACGCAATCTGTAATTCAAGAGGAGAAATAAAAAGAAAGTTCTGTTGAATCTGAACAGTTATTCTTTTTTCTAACGCGATACGGTCAAATTCATGTTTTATCCATTTCAGTTCAATGTTAGGAATAATGGTATCCTTTTTTGCAAACCTAATCGCAAGATTGTCCTCTAGATATGAGTATACTATGTGTTCATCCTCAGCATTTAAACAATAAAAACCTTTTTTTTTAAGATCATGATAGAATGTTTGAAATGGTGAAAAATCTATTTTTGGAATGATGATGTCAATGTCTTCACTAGCTCGTGCTCTCCCTAGTAATATTGCTACATACCCACTTACAATAACATAAGATGTATGTTTTGTTAACATATTAACAAAACCGATGGTAAATGAGTCTAAATCTGATAGTTCCCGGTTGATTTCAATAATTTTTTTATTGATAAATCTCATAAGAAAGCCTTAACGGTTTATTAATAAAATACTCCTTAAATACCTTATTGAAAAACCTTGTTCATAGCAATCCTATAATCTTATGGTATACCCTCACATATAATACAATATGATTTTAGTGAACTCCCACTCTCGTGTAAAGGGTTTTAGGATGTTAATTATTTTAAAGCATCAAATTCTTAAGGCCATCATTGGAACTATTGTATAAAAAATTAAATAGAAAGGGCCGTTATGCTGCTTTGAAGATTAACCAACTTAAAAAAAATTTAATGATTGGAGTATGATAGTAAATGAAAGGACTTATTCCTGCAGCTGGTATGGGTACAAGACTTAAGCCTATCACTTTGGCTATTCCTAAGGAGCTTTTGATGATTGGTGATAAAGCGGTTATTGAATATGTAATTGATGCGATGAAAACCGTGGGTATCACTGAGATCACGGTCGTTGTTGGTTGGCGTAAACATGCAATACTAGATTATCTAGGCTCTGGAGAAAGAATGGGTGTTAAGATTTCTTATGTGGTTCAAGATGAACGTAATGGTCTAGCTAAAGCTGTTGCTGCTGGAAAACATGTGATCAATGATGAATCATTCTTAGTGGTACTTGGAGATGATTTCTTTTACCCGAAAACGTTTTTAAAAGATATTTTAGCGTTTCATAAAGCACAAGATGCTGATGCAACAATCGGAGTGGCAAAGGTTTCTGATGTTACTCGTCATGGGATCATTAAACCAGGTCCAGAAAATAAGATACTGGATATCATTGAAAAGCCATCAATAAAAGATGCTCCTAGTGATCTGGGCTGTATGGGAGTTTACATCTTTAAACCAGCGATTTTTGATGCAATAAAAAAGACTAAACCTGGATTTAAAAATGAATATCAACTCACCGATTCTATAAAGATCCTTGTGGAAGAAGGTTGTAAGGTATTGTATTCAACGATCGATGGAGAACATATCGATGTGGGGACGCTAAAGGATCTTCGTAAGGCTAATGAATATCTTTCTCAACTAATGTTAAAGTGATTGTTCATGTTATTTTCTGTCGTAATAGCAGTGAGAAATGAACAACGATATATCAAACAATGTTTAAAAGGAGTGTTTTCTCAAGATATTGATGA
>CAYOTP010000122.1:0-1869 GCA_964406955.1 uncultured Thermoplasmatales archaeon
TTTATTATCGATCATGCTAAAAAACGAATTCAGGTTTCAGCAAAGCATATCGGGAGTCTTGTTGAGCGTAAACAAGCGGAGGAAAAGTTACGTGAGAGTGAGAGTCAAGTCCGTGATTTGGTGAACAATACTCCAGATTTCATATACAGCCTGAACCGGGAAAGGCGTCATACCGCTGTTAATCGCAGTGTATGTGCAGCCATGGATATTGAAGCATACGAGATTATTGGTAAAAACCATTCGGAACTGGGCTTTCCTGAAGATATCTGCCGCGAATGGCACAAGTTACATGACAAAGTGTTTTCCACAAAACAAGTGGTCAAAACAGAAACCGCCACTTTTATGCCAGATGGAACTGAGCACACATATGAGGTTGTGCTAACGCCGATATTTGATGAAAATGAAAATGTCAATGGTATTCGTGGTATTAGTCGGGATATGACAAAAAGTAAGCAAGCAGCAGAATCGTTGAAGAAAAGTGAGAAGAAATATCGAACCTACATCGATCATGCACCTAATGCTGTGTTTATCTGTGATGAAAATGGAAGATATCTTGAGGTCAATGGTAAAGCAAGTGAAATAACAGGGTATTCGAAAGATGAACTTCTGCGTATGAGTATTGCTGATATTACTGCTGATGAAGATAAAGAAACAGCCATGAACCATTTCATAACATTGAAAGAAAGAAATTATTCCTCTGGTGAGTTGTTATTTACCCATAAGAATGGTTCAAAACACTGGTGGAGTGTTGATGCAGTTAAACTATCTGATAATCGTTTTCTTGGTTTTTCAGTGGATATTACTGAGAGAAAACAGGCAGAGGAGAATCTTAAACAGATGCATCGGGAAGTGCAAGAGTTAAATAAATCCTTAGAAAAAAAAGTGGTGCAACGAACTGAAAGGATTAACCAATTACTGAATCAAAAAGATGAGTTTATCAATCAGCTCGGTCATGATTTAAAAAATCCATTAGGTCCTTTTATGCAATTATTGCCTATTCTTGAGAATCACATATCTGATGAAAAAGATAAACGTATGATCAAAGTGTTGAGTCGAAATGCGAAGTATATGAGGAATCTTGTGAAGAAAACCATTGATTTAGCACAGTTGAATTCCTCGAAAACCATGTTTACTTTTGAAGATGTTTCATTAAGTGATATAGTTGATGAAGTAGTTGAAGTTAATGCTTCGTTTTTTGATGAGTATGATGTGGTAGTTGAAAATAATGTATCCACTGATAGTTTGGTTCATGTTGATCCGTTGCATCTTCAGGAAGTGTTTACGAATTTGTTTAATAACGCGGTGAAATATTCTGAGGATAAAAAATGGATTGCTGTCGATGCTGTTGAAAAGGATGATCATGTTCTTGTTTCTGTGAAGGATACGGGGATTGGTATCTCTGAGGAGCAGTTGCCATATTTGTTTGATGAGTACTATAAAGCTGATAGCAGTCGCCATGATTTCGATAGCAGCGGCCTTGGACTTCCTATTTGTAAACGAATAATTGAGAAGCATGGTGGCAGTATTTGGGCTGAAAGTCCAGGTATTGGTAAAGGGAGTATGTTTTATTTTACATTACCAAAAAAAGGAAATTGAGTTATAAGGAGAAAATTAGTCATTTCACTGATGAAATTATATTTGAATCCTCAGGGGACATTTACTGAAAAAGAAAGGGTTTCAAACAATACCAATAGATTTCTTAAAAAAATTTCATAATTTTATAATACAGAAATGCGTATGGAAAAATCAAGGAATGGATGTATGAATATAGCTATGATTGGGATAGACCAAGCTTTGAGCTATGTTCTAAAAAACGTATTTGTTTAGTTGATTGTTTTTTTTCAAAAAATAGAAAAATCAATCAGTTAG
>CAYOTP010000123.1:0-1832 GCA_964406955.1 uncultured Thermoplasmatales archaeon
AAAAGCGATTCATCCACCGGATGAAACCGGTGGTTTTCTCGCTACTTTTCTATAATAATTATGTTATTTACCTTCAAATAGGATGAGTTCATTTAGGGTAGTATTATGGATTCGGAATCATGCCATCGTTATTGTTTTAAACGGAGTCGGGAACCCTTACCTGAAAAACCAATTAGAAACTCCCAGATCAAGATTGTATTGTTTGATATGGATGGAGTACTTGTGGATAGTATCAGTTCTTGGAAGCACATTCATACTTATTTCTCCACGAATAACGATCGTTCTGTTGATGCGTATGTGAAAGGTCTTATTACCGATGAAGAATTCATTCGTCGGGATGTCTCCCAATGGAAAATGGATGATCAATATATTTTCAGAGAGGAATTAATTAAGATTTTTTCTTCGTTATCATTGATGAATGGAGCTGTTTCTTGTGTTAATTCGTTGAAACGAACTGGTGTTATGCTTGGTATTGTAAGTGCAGGACTTGATCTGTTGGCTCAACAGGTTGCATCTTCACTTGGTATTGATATAGTCTATGCTAATAAATTACAGATCGATGGTTCAGGACGATTAACCGGTGAAGGAATCGTTAATGTTCCCTTGATGTATAAGGATAAAGTGGTTCAAAGGATATCTCAACGGTTTAATGTTTCAGCTGGAAATATCGCTGCGATCGGGAATTCTTGTTTTGATATTCCTTTACTTAGATCCGTTGGTCTTGGTATTGCTTTTAATCCAGATGATGATTGTGTCGTACAAGAAGCTGATGAAGTGATATATGAAAAGGATTTAAAACTAGTTCTTTCGATTCTTAAACCCAGTCTTTTTGATCAAAATAGATAAAAAAAACCCTATGGTCGATCAAGAGTTTTAAAAAAAAATATGAAAGTGATCACATAAAAAAAGGGTTTAGTCTTGTATCAATTCTCATTTATTTTTTTTCTTTGAAAAGAGTGATTTTTTCACAGGAATTCGAGCTTCTAGTTTTTCGATGTGGTCAAATAAAAATTGTTTGTCCTGTTGCATGGATGAGTTTTGATTTTGCAGTGTATAGATGAGATCATTTTTGAGTTCAAGTTGTTTTTTCAATGGCATGACTTCGATATTATATATCGTGCTATAGATCTCATTATAGAGATCGTCAGTGATTGTTTCCGTTTGATTTTTTTCCTGAGGAATAGCTTGGTCAGTAATTTTTTTTAGTTTTTTTGAATCTTCATTGACTTTTGACCAAGATGATGATGGTTGTTTTGAGTTTTTCTTTTGAGTTGGTTGTTCTTTTTTCTTTTCTTGATGTAGATAGGATTCTATTGCATTAGTGACAAGTTCATTTCGAGATTGTTTATGGTTTTCGATTTCCTTTAAGAGGTCTTTGTCAATGCGGATAGCGATTCCTTTTGTTTGTCCCATGGTCTTTTTGATCCTCCCCATCTTAAGAAGTAGGTATTTCATTAAGGTTTAAAAAATCTTTGTTGTATATTTAAGATTAAATATTAATTTGGAAAATCTAAAACACTAGTTCATTAAAGAAAAAGGAGAAGGTGAAAACCGCTTTTGTTTTTTTTGTTTGATTGGTCTTCACTTTTTTGTATCGTAGGTCATCATAATACTTGTTTCATGCTTTTTCGAGCAAGTTGAACTTCATGTTCATATGATTCTGGATAGGATGCTTTTTTTCGGCATATCAGCCAAGGTTTTTTTCCAATATCACCTCCTTGCTACAATGTAGCATAATATATTTATATTTTATAGTATATAAATATTTTCCCCATTTAGGCTTTGGGACAATATTATTTTAGCTAGGCTTCATCCCAATCAGCTTTGATATC
>CAYOTP010000124.1:0-1570 GCA_964406955.1 uncultured Thermoplasmatales archaeon
ACGGATGAAACCGTTTCTGCAACGTATACTGTCCATCAGGATTAATCACATACCCTGTGAGTCCATACACGGGTTCATCATCCACTGGTGTACCCATGACTTCCTTTACTTTCTGTAGATACTTGGCATCTTCAAACCGCTCATCATCATCAATAAGCACCGCGACATCCCCTCCTAACACATGAGGTAATACCAAACATAGATTCCGAATGTTCGCATATCCTCGAAGACTTAACAAGGAAATCCACTCGTCATGTCCCTGATACGTTAATCCCTGATGCAACCTCTTCAACTGCTTCTGTCCAAAAAAATAAGCCTCAACTTCAGGAACCTGCTCCTTAAATTGCTTCAAAATAGTCATTACCTTCTGTTCAACCGCTGATGCAATATCCGCACTCGTGGCCACGGCAATGATCACCAAGCTGACATTCAAACCTTCTAAAACTTGGATACTCTCTAAGGTCCGTAATAACGTTCCCTCTTCATCTAACGGTGTGGGATGATCATACACCGCATCTCCTTCCTTCCATCCGACGTTTGTTTCCCTAGACCAATAAGTAGGGATTACCATAACCATTTTCAACGAATCATCTCTCATAACCCGTACGCTCCAAAAACAAAATAGAAATCGAACCTCATATATAAATAATAAGAAATAATCCCCTCAATGAAGCTTTCACCTCACTGATCTTCAATTAAATTAAAACAAAACTTATTAACTCCAGGAATCAACAACTTTTTTTCAATACTTTTCTTCGTTCCCCTCAGAGTTTCTTCATCAGCAAACACATACCAAACAAACCTTCCTTTCCCATCCATTCCAATAAACGGATTATCTATAAGAAATTGTCTGAACTGAGTACTTTCGTTCACCAAAGTAACCCCTGCTCCATCTGTAACAATATTATATGGTTCTACTTTCATACCCCATTTCTTTTTATATTGAAACAATCCGTCATTATTGAACGGTCGAACCCCACCAAAATCAATCTTTTTTACAAATCTACATCCTAATCAAAAAACTTATGGAAACCAAAATGAGGAACATGATCTTTTTCCAATATATAATAAGTATACTGGTTCTTTTGATGAATTGAATAGATTGTTTAAAAAACATTTGTATTCTATATTTCACCCTTTTTCCTCGCCGACTGCATTTCTGTTATTTGCTGTTTCACTTCAGATAATTCATTATTAATATTGTGAATTTCTTGCATGAGTTGTTTTATTAATAGTGTTTGATTCCCATCTATTTCATCAAAATGAATGTGATCAGTAAGTGTAGTCACAACACTATCCTCTTGTTTTTGCATTTTTTCTAGAATTGAACAAATCTGGTCAACATCAGAAGAATACTGCTGATCATCCAAACCAGTCATCAACTTTTTCCCATCAACATTTTTATTCTTCTTAGTGTACTCCATAACAAGATTTTCATCTCCACTACAACCACCAGCGACAAAAGAAGCATCATTCTTCCTACCACTTCCGTTCTTATTTACAACATTTCCACGCTTATACCCTGTCTTTTCATTATTTCGTTCCAAACACCGTCTCACCGTTTCAGCAC